>NZ_JAWRXV010001050.1:0-261 GCF_046534875.1 Paraburkholderia sp. SIMBA_054
GCCGGGCCGGACAGGGCATAGACCACACCGATCGCGAACAGCGTGCGCGCCGGCTCGATCGCCACGATGGCCAGCACGAGCACCACCATCGCCAGCTGGAGGAAGCGCACGCGATCGGCACGCGGGCCCTTCTCGCCGCCCTTGAAGCTCCAGAAGCGGATCCGGCTGACCATCAGCAACGCCGACAGCAGGGTCACCGCCAGCGCCACGTAGCGCAGCTCATCGCCGTTCCAGCCCAGGTTGCCGTCGGCAAAGGCCCAG
>NZ_JAWRXV010001051.1:0-261 GCF_046534875.1 Paraburkholderia sp. SIMBA_054
TCTACATCCTGTTTCGTTAAGCCGAGTTCTTTTAATACCGATTCATTTGGTTCTTTATTAATTTGCAATGCTCTCATATGCGTTCGCATAACAGCCATTTTTTTCAACGTAAGACGAATATGTGATTCATCTCCTGCAGTGAGTAAATTCGCTAAATATTGAATTGGAATACGCATATTATCAATAGCAGGGAAAATCTCTTCTGCTTGCCAGTTACTACCTTTCCCCTCCACCATGTTCATAATTGGGCTAAGCGGTGGG
>NZ_JAWRXV010001052.1:0-261 GCF_046534875.1 Paraburkholderia sp. SIMBA_054
TCATGTAACTAATTAAATTCCTTCTTAGTGTCTTGTCTCGAGTATGACTTATAGCAAGGCCTTTTATTAAGATATTTAAGTGTTCTCTTACCATATACATTCCTGTTTTATGTAATAGCTGTCCAGGTACATCTCTTACTAGAGGATAAGCTCCTGAAAGTATTAATAATTCAATTCGCTGAGGATGATTGATAGCTAGCTCTTGGGCAATTAGACAACCAGCAGAATAGCCACATATAATGACCTTGTCTATATGCAGCG
>NZ_JAWRXV010001053.1:0-261 GCF_046534875.1 Paraburkholderia sp. SIMBA_054
CGCGTGGTCGGCGAACTTGCCAAAGGCATGCGTCAAAAGCTGCTGACCGGCGTCGAACTCGACGACGGCCCGGCGAACTTCCTGCGCATTCGCGACGGCGGCGGCGAAGGCACCAATCATTGGTATCACGTCGCGCTCGCCGAAGGGCGTAACCGCGAAGTGCGTCGTATGTTCGAGGCGGCCGGTCTGATGGTGAGCCGTCTGATCCGCACGCGTCACGGCCCGATTTCGCTGCCGAAGGGCTTGAAGCGCGGTCGTTGG
>NZ_JAWRXV010000180.1:0-1129 GCF_046534875.1 Paraburkholderia sp. SIMBA_054
CCGCGTGTCGCGCGGACTGACTCCGGCATTGCGGGAAAGGGTTGTCGGCGCTACCTTCCATAGTCGCATGGACCTGAACGCGTTCGCCGACGCACCGCGAGGTTTTCAGGTGTGGTCCGATGTGCTTCGCCGTAAGCCGGAGGCATGGCTTGCGCTCGACGATGACTTCGAGAACTGGCCGAGTTGGTGTGAAGACCGCCTGGTCCGCACAGACCCGATCCTCGGGATCAGTGCGCCGGGGGCGCTGGCGCAGTTGAAAGAGAAACTGTATGAAATGGACGGGCACGAACCGGACGCCTGTGCTTGATTTCTGTGTCCGTTCACGACCTGCCGGGCTTCTCGGTCATCGTCGTCACGTGGCTGGACAAAGGCGTGCGGCGGGTGCGTCAAGACGCTATTTGCTGTATGAAGCCGCTCGGTCGATCTCGTCGAGATCTTGCGAACGTCGAGCGTCTGTTGCGAATCCACGTCATCAGTTCGCCCTCGACTTCGCGTGATAGCGTCGCCTCGTGTGTCGCGGCCCTATGGGCACGTGGTTGTCGCCGAACCTTCATCTGGACGCCAGATCATGCTCGACTACGAAGAGAAAACAGTCTTGGAGATTGCCGGGTGCACTTGTGATCGTTGCGGGCAAAGAATGACTCCGGTGGATTTTGAGTTTCATGAAAGGCTTTCTGTTCGCTTCCTTGCGGGCTTTGATTCGATCTTCGGCGACGGCAACGTCGTTAGCATTGACCTCTGTCCACGTTGCTTAAAGGAAACGCTCGGCGACTGGCTGCACATTACGCCTCCTGAAGGCATGTAACCATGGGCTAAGTGGTGTCGACAAGGTGTGCAGTGCATGCTGCAGGAAGCTCCTGCAAGCATACGAACTTGATATGCCGACTAACGCGTTATCGCCAATCCCAGATGAGTAAACACGTACCCGAAGATTTTCCTCGAGACGTCACGCCAGCGTCACTGGCGGGCGCTCATCCGAAGCTCGCCGGGCGGCTTATTGACGGCAAATTCGTCGTTGGTCTGACGGAAGAAGAACGGTTCGAGCGGTGGGATATATGTGAGGATCTCGCACAGCAACTGGTTGGAGTTGCACGCAAAGACGCATCCAAGTATCCAGAGAATTCTCGCG
>NZ_JAWRXV010001054.1:0-261 GCF_046534875.1 Paraburkholderia sp. SIMBA_054
GGCATGACCGTCTCGCCGCTCAGGGCCCGTCTACACGGCCAGTTCTCTGGTGCGTTCAGGTTGCCATCCTCGTCCCACACACGCCAATGCGAGTTGCGATCCGGCCGCCTCGATGGAATGGCAGTGGGCATATATTGATCCATCAGGGCGTTGCTCAGTGTCCAGACACCCGTCGTATCCATCACGCCGACACCAGCCGGCAGTTGCTCGATGATCGTCAACAGGCGTTTTTCGCTCGCGCGAAGCGCCTCGTTTGCCTGC
>NZ_JAWRXV010001055.1:0-261 GCF_046534875.1 Paraburkholderia sp. SIMBA_054
GCGAGTATCGCGAGGCGTTCGACAAGCTGGCCGAGCGGCATCCGCAAATCTGCTTCGCATGGATCGACATCGAAACGCATGCGGATCGATTCGACGATCTCGACGTCGAGAATTTTCCGACCATCCTGATCGAAGACTCGGTAACGACACGTTTTTTCGGCACCGTTTTGCCGCAAGCAGGGATTGTCGAGCGGATGCTCTCGGACTTGACCGCGCTGCCGGGCGTCGTCGGCGCGCCCAAATTGCGGCCCGCGCTGGCGG
>NZ_JAWRXV010001056.1:0-260 GCF_046534875.1 Paraburkholderia sp. SIMBA_054
GTGTGGCGCTACGGCCTACACACAGTTTGCCACCTGGGCGGCGGTGGACTATCTGGCACGGCATGCTGCAACGTGGGCGCATGAAGCGGGTGAGGCGCAGCGCAAGAGCGCTGGCAACAAACGTGAGTCACGTGATTGCCGTGTGAAGCGTAAGACCCTTCGGGGGCCCTCAGGCAGGAAGAGGAGTTGGCGGTGTGAGCCGCTTTCTTTTGCCTACTTTTCTTTGCGGCGGCAAAGAAAAGTAGGTGCCGCCCCGCACA
>NZ_JAWRXV010001057.1:0-260 GCF_046534875.1 Paraburkholderia sp. SIMBA_054
CACCCCTTTTTGAGTTACTCTTCTTCTACCACCATCTGATTCACGTGCCCGAACGTGGGACAACGAATCTGACCGGTGTTCCAATTCCTTCAGCACTGCTGATTTCCAAACCTCTCCCGTACATTTGGCGCAGCCGTTTGTCGGTATTGATCAGGCCAATTCCATGCTCGCCTTGTCGGTTGACGTCCAGTACTGATTCGACTTTTTCACGCCTCATTCCTGCCCCATCGTCTGAAACTTCAATATCAACAGCTTCTCCT
>NZ_JAWRXV010001058.1:0-260 GCF_046534875.1 Paraburkholderia sp. SIMBA_054
CGGTATACAAACGCTGGCGAAAGCCTTGCGTGAGTTTGCTGACGTTCAGGTGGTCGCCCCCGATCGTAACCGCAGCGGCGCTTCAAATTCTCTGACACTGGAATCCTCCCTGCGCACGTTTACCTTTGAAAATGGTGATATTGCTGTGCAAATGGGAACCCCGACCGATTGCGTCTATCTTGGCGTGAATGCTCTGATGCGTCCGCGCCCGGACATTGTTGTGTCCGGAATTAACGCCGGGCCGAATCTGGGGGATGATG
>NZ_JAWRXV010000181.1:0-1129 GCF_046534875.1 Paraburkholderia sp. SIMBA_054
CAGCGACCGGTGCCACCGCATTTTCGTCATCGCTCGACAAAAAAACGACGCGGCTTCCGCCATTCACGCTCGGATCAGCGGCCAGGGCGGCAGCAGGCAGATGGTTAAAGCCCTTTACGAACCTGGCGCCGGCAAACGCCTTGGCGACAACCGCGGCCGGCGGCTGACCCTCCAGGTCTTCAACGGGAACACCAAAAGCATTTGTCGTGTCGATGATCGTCTTGCCCTGCCAGGTTGTGATCTGCTTCGCGACTTCGCGATGTTCCCAAAACGGAACCGCGAGGAAGATGGTGTCGGACGCGATTGCATCCTGCAGCGTCCCGGGGACAACGGTGGGGCCGATCGCTCGTGCCTGTTGCATCAACGTCTCGGGAGGGCGCCGGCTGGCGACGGTCACATCGATGTTCTTTCTTGCAAACGCTCGGGCGAGCGCCTGGCCTACCGCGCCAAAGCCAATAATCGAATAGTTCATGCGAACTCTCCATTCAGTATTGTAAGGAATCCGTATTTATCGACATAAATCAGATCACCTTCGTCGAGTTGAAAGATCCTTCTACACGCTTTCGGCGCGATTTCAGATGGCCGAGAAGCCGCCGTCGACAGACAACTCCACCCCATTCACGAAGCTCGAATCGTCTGAAGCAAGAAACAGCGCGACCGTCGCAATTTCCTCAGGACGACCCATCTTTCCCCGCGGGATCAGGGATTCGAACATCCGCTTCGCCTCCTCGGTGAGAACCTGGTCCTGCATCGGCGTGGCGATCGGCCCCGGGCTCAGCACGTTCACCCGGATATTCCTGCCCTTCAGTTCGTTAAGCCAAGTGCGTGCGAATGAGCGCAACGCCGCCTTGCTCGCCGAATACACGCCATAACCAGGAAAACCTTTCACCGACGCAACTGACCCGGTCATGAAGATCGATCCGCCATCGTTGAACAGCGGCAACGCCTTCTGAACCGTAAACAGCGTTCCGCGCGTATTCAGACCGAAGGTCGCATCGAAGTGCTGCTCGGTAATCTCACCCAGAGGGACGGCTTCGCCCGTGCCTGCGCTCGCGAACAGGATGTCGATCTTGCCCTTTTCCCGCTTGACTGTTTCGAACAGGCGGTCGAGGTCGTCTAGATTGGCCCC
>NZ_JAWRXV010001059.1:0-260 GCF_046534875.1 Paraburkholderia sp. SIMBA_054
TCAATATGCATCGCCAACGAGCGGGCGTATCGCGCCCTGGGAATGGCTCGATGGCGACACTGTCAGAACGTTGACAACGCAAGGCCGCGTGACCGTCAACAGCGCCGAGGCGTATATCGCATGCTGCCTTGCAGGACTCGGTTTGATCCAGATTCCTGCCTATGACGTGCAGCAGCATTTGCATGCGGGGGAACTGATCGAGGTGATGCCCGAATACCGGGCTGCGCCAATGCCAATGAACTTGCTGTATCTGCATCGGC
>NZ_JAWRXV010001060.1:0-260 GCF_046534875.1 Paraburkholderia sp. SIMBA_054
CCACAATCTCGGGATCAAGCGCCGAAGTGGCCTCGTCGAACAGCATCACCTTTGGTTGCATGGCAAGCGCGCGCGCAATGGCCACGCGCTGCTTCTGACCACCCGACAAGCGCGACGGGTAGACATCGATCTTGTCGGCAAGCCCCACCTTCGACAGTAGTTCCAGCGCCAGCGTGCGTGCCGCGTCCTTGCCCACGCCCTTGAGCTTGATCGGGCCGAGCGTAATGTTTTCCAGTACTGTCAGATGCGGGAACAGATTG
>NZ_JAWRXV010001061.1:0-260 GCF_046534875.1 Paraburkholderia sp. SIMBA_054
GGCTCTACAACAGTCGTTGGTCATTACGCGCAGTCGTTCGAAATGCGCATCGCTCCGGCGCAAGAATACGTCTACGAGCAGCCTTTTCAGATGGAAATGCGCGATACGCGCAAGGGTTGCAAGAGATTCCTGGTCGTGCAGGAGCCGACTGTGCGGCACGCAGTCAAAGTCTGTGACACGTACGGCGCGCAATATTGGAGCGGCGCAACCGCAGTTCTGGTGCATCAGTCCATCAGCCGACTCGGCGTGCACATTGAGTC
>NZ_JAWRXV010001062.1:0-260 GCF_046534875.1 Paraburkholderia sp. SIMBA_054
CGGCGATTCGGCCGGCATCAGGTTCTCGACATTGACCACGTTCAGCGCTTCGCGCTCGATCTGCAGCGTGCTCGTGGCGCGGTAGCGCGTGGGCATCAGCAAGGTGTCCACCAGCACGACCAGCACGACGGCGGCGGCCACGATCACCAGCAGCCAGCGCTGCGCCCACAGCGCCAGCCAGTAATCGCGCAGGGTCAGCTCGGCGCTGTCATGGTGGTGGCCGCGATGGACGGCATGGGTATCGTCGACGGTACTCATCG
>NZ_JAWRXV010001063.1:0-260 GCF_046534875.1 Paraburkholderia sp. SIMBA_054
GTGTTTCAATGGAGGCGGCTGCGAAAGGTGCCTTGCCTTACCTTGTGGCCCAAATGGTCCTCATCTTGCTGCTCGTCCTGTTCCCAGCATTGGTGACCGTGCCAGCGAACTGGCTCCATTGAAATTCGGATCCGCGGACGGAGTAATGGCTCGGCCTGATCTTGACGGCTTGTCATGGCGGTGGCTCACTGAAACGGGATCGGGCAAGATTGCCACATTCAGTTTTCGCGGATTTTGCCGTCTAAATTCTAAGGCGTTGC
>NZ_JAWRXV010001064.1:0-260 GCF_046534875.1 Paraburkholderia sp. SIMBA_054
GCCGCGGCCGCGATATCCGCGTCAATATTGTGGGAGGAAAAGTCGTTGCCGCGATGAAGCGCCAGTCCGATACCGATTTCCGCGCGAATATCACCAATGGCGGCCGTGCGTTTCCCGTCGAATTGACTCCCGAGCAACAACAACTCGCCATTGACGCGGCTGAAGCAGTCGGTGCGGTATTTGCCGGCGTCGATCTATTATACGGCCCAAATGGCCAGACGCTCGTCTGTGAAGTCAATGCCGCGGCGCATATCCGCAAT
>NZ_JAWRXV010000182.1:0-1083 GCF_046534875.1 Paraburkholderia sp. SIMBA_054
TCGCCGCGCACGCCGGTCACGTTCCGGCCAATCAGCTTGACGGCCTCGTCGAGCGCCTCCTGCCTCCGGCCCGTGATGAAAACATAGGCGCCTTCTTCAACGAACCGCTTGGCGCTCGCCAGCGCCATGCCGCTCGATCCACCCGTGATGACTGCAACCTTACCCTCAAGCTTTCCCATGACATCTCCTTTCGTGGTGTCGTACTGCGCCTCTGTTCCCATCTGCACAAATGTGCTGTATCTTGTGGATCACTGATCCGGATACAGGTTCATTATATTCGGATCACTGATCCGTTTGTCAAGGCAATTTATGCGAGCTGACGCCAGAAAGAATTACGACCATCTCCTTGCAGTCGCGCGTGACGTCGTCACCGAGCATGGTGCCGAGGCGTCCATGCGAGATATCGCCCGCCGGGCCGACGTCGGGTTGGCGACACTATTTCGCCATTTCCCGACACGAGAAGCCTTGTTCGAAGCGTTGCTGCGCATGAACGTGGACGAACTGATACAGCAGGCGGCCGAACTCGAAACGTCGAATCCACCTGACGAAGCGCTGGTGTCCTGGTTTCGCGATGGGGTGGCATTCGTTCGCAGCTATAGCGGTATTTGCGCCTTGTTTGCGACCGCGCACGCGGACCCGGACTCCGCGCTTCATGCTTCGAGCACAGCGCTGCGTTCGGCGGGCGCGCGACTACTGCTCCGCGCTCAAGCCGAGGGAACGGCGCGCGCCGATATTGATGGGGTCGACCTGTTCGCCCTGATGTCGGCGCTCGGCTGGCTCGTCGGCCAGCCCGGATTCGCGCCACGGGGGGATCATCTCTTTCACGTTATTACGAGCGCCATCCTGACAAATCGGCCTGGCAACGATATCAAGAAGGCAACGTAACCGAGTCCAACGAATTGTTGTCTGCATTGCGTCGGATGGCGTCCTCTATGACCGACGCCGGCGACACTATGCGCAAAAGTCTTGGCAAAGGTGACGAATGCAACTGATCGTGTCGGGAGTTTTGAGCGGCTGTTGACGAAGGCGATAAGACGTTGGAGCGGCTGAGCTGTCGCACTACCCAGCGACCGCACATGGCCG
>NZ_JAWRXV010001065.1:0-260 GCF_046534875.1 Paraburkholderia sp. SIMBA_054
GTAATTGCTCTGCACCATTCAGTTATTTCAATACATCGCTTAATTACTCGCTCACATTCTAAAATTCTTTCATTCATACGAATGATACAATCTTCCGCTTCGTCAATAAGCCCTTGTAAAGTTTCGACTACCGTATTCCCTGAACGCTTAACCCAAATTCGTGCAGCAGGGGAGAAGTGAGCACCTT
The DNA here is from genome assembly GCF_046534875.1 of Paraburkholderia sp. SIMBA_054. Lineage (NCBI taxonomy): Bacteria > Pseudomonadati > Pseudomonadota > Betaproteobacteria > Burkholderiales > Burkholderiaceae > Paraburkholderia > Paraburkholderia sp. SIMBA_054. The sequence continues at coordinate 188 of NZ_JAWRXV010001065.1, forward strand.
CACCTACATATTTAACTTGTAGTTCTTTTCCTTCGTTAGAGGAATTAAAAAAGACAACTCCCATCATGTAATC
>NZ_JAWRXV010001066.1:0-260 GCF_046534875.1 Paraburkholderia sp. SIMBA_054
GTCATAACGACATTAGGAATCATGCTCGGTTTAGCGGTTCTATTAATGATTGTTGTACTATTCTTCGTATTCCCTGTAAGACGTCGTATTATTTCATTAGCCTTTGTGTTAGTCGGATTAATATGGACATTTGGTTTCATGGGATGGGCCGGAATCCCGATTACACTCGCAACAATGGCGACACTACCAATCATTATAGGGCTCGGCACTGACTTCGGTGTTCAATTCCATAATAGATATGAAGAGGAATATAAAACGAG
>NZ_JAWRXV010001067.1:0-260 GCF_046534875.1 Paraburkholderia sp. SIMBA_054
GGTCGCGAAGATCACGCGGCGCGCTGAAACAATCCCGCTCTTGCCGCTTACCGATACGCGCAGATCAACGCCGTTGTTGTCGCCATCCTGTGGTTCCACACTCCAGACGAAGGCCTGCGGCACATAGGTGGCATTGCTGGCGATAAACGCTTTCAGGACTTCTTTGCCCCGCCAGTAGTCGGTGCCGAGAAACGGCCTGCGGGCAGTCGTATTGTGTTCGATGCCACGGTAAATCTGGCCGCCGGCGGCAGGGTTCTCAT
>NZ_JAWRXV010001068.1:0-260 GCF_046534875.1 Paraburkholderia sp. SIMBA_054
GGCGAAATGGACGTGTTCGTGCGCGTCGTTGAACATGGCGGCTTTACGTCCGCTGCACGCACAGCGAACCTGACACCTTCGGCGGTCAGCAAACTGATCACACGTCTTGAAGCCAGATTGGGCGCGCGGCTGTTCAACCGCTCCACGCGGCAACTCCAGCTGACGCCCGAAGGCTGCGCCTTTTACGAGCGCGCGACGCGTATTCTTGCCGATATCGAAGATGCCGAACGCATGGCGGCGAGCGGCGAGCAGGCAATCGG
>NZ_JAWRXV010001069.1:0-260 GCF_046534875.1 Paraburkholderia sp. SIMBA_054
GATGGTGCCACGTATACCAAAAGTAAGGGAATCCGTGTAAAAACAGCATAAGTTCGCCTTCACCTTTTGTCACGTAATGGAGGTTTATATCATTCACTTTTACATAACCGTCTTTAAACATGTTACTCATCCTTTCGCTTTTAACCTTTATTATAGAAAAACTTTACTCTTTATTAGTTGATGTATCAAATAATAAGGTTCCTTTATGCGATAAATGAGCTGTAAAACTCTTTTAAAATCCTTATTTTGGTTATTGTTTG
>NZ_JAWRXV010001070.1:0-260 GCF_046534875.1 Paraburkholderia sp. SIMBA_054
CGGAATACCTTCCCGTCCGCAAGCGACAGGAGGCCTGGCACATTCTCAAACACGAACGCCTTCGGCTCGAATTCCTCGAGAAAACGTTCGTAGTGCCTGAACAGCTTGTTGCGCGGGTCGCTCATGAAACGTTCCGGCGCGTTAATCGAGAATCCCTGGCACGGAGGCCCTCCCACCAACACGTCCAGCTCACCCTTCGCGAGGCCGAGGCGGGTTCGTATCTCCGCCGGGTCGACTTCTTCCACGGACCGACAGTCGGG
>NZ_JAWRXV010001071.1:0-260 GCF_046534875.1 Paraburkholderia sp. SIMBA_054
CTGACAAGCGCGCCCTGCGACTTCGGCAGACCGAGCGAATCAGCGACGTCTTTGGTCACTTCGCCGATCGCCACCGCGATCCGGCCGCGCACCACCTTGCCGGACGCTTTCAACTGGTCGGCCACGCGCATCGCTTCGTCGATCGGAATCGCGAACGAAATGCCCATAAAGCCGCCGGTACGGCTGTAGATCTGCAGTTAATGCCGATCACTTCGCCCTGCATGTTGATGAGCGGTCCGCCCGAATTGCCCGGATTGACG
>NZ_JAWRXV010001072.1:0-260 GCF_046534875.1 Paraburkholderia sp. SIMBA_054
GCCAGAGTTGTTTCTGAAACATGGCAAAGGTAGCGTTGCCAATGATGTTACAGATGAGATGGTCAGACTAAACTGGCTGACGGAATTTATGCCTCTTCCGACCATCAAGCATTTTATCCGTACTCCTGATGATGCATGGTTACTCACCACTGCGATCCCCGGGAAAACAGCATTCCAGGTATTAGAAGAATATCCTGATTCAGGTGAAAATATTGTTGATGCGCTGGCAGTGTTCCTGCGCCGGTTGCATTCGATTCCTG
>NZ_JAWRXV010000183.1:0-1083 GCF_046534875.1 Paraburkholderia sp. SIMBA_054
TGTGGTAGCGGGGGCAGGATTTGAACCTGCGACCTTCGGGTTATGAGCCCGACGAGCTACCGTACTGCTCCACCCCGCGATGATATAAATAGCTTGGCGACGTCCTACTCTCACAGGGACAAAGTCCCAACTACCATCGGCGCTAGAGAGCTTAACTTCCGTGTTCGGTATGGGAACGGGTGTGACCTCTCTGCCATCATTACCAGACTATTGAAGGTATATTCCTTCAAAACTAGATAACATTGCTACATATTATATGGTTAAGTCCTCGATCTATTAGTATTCGTCAGCTCCACATGTCACCATGCTTCCACCTCGAACCTATCAACCTGATCATCTTTCAGGGATCTTACTAGCTTACGCTATGGGAAATCTCATCTTGAGGGGGGCTTCATGCTTAGATGCTTTCAGCACTTATCCCTTCCGCACATAGCTACCCAGCTATGCCCTTGGCAGAACAACTGGTACACCAGCGGTGCGTCCATCCCGGTCCTCTCGTACTAAGGACAGCTCCTCTCAAATTTCCTGCGCCCGCGACGGATAGGGACCGAACTGTCTCACGACGTTCTGAACCCAGCTCGCGTACCGCTTTAATGGGCGAACAGCCCAACCCTTGGGACCGACTACAGCCCCAGGATGCGATGAGCCGACATCGAGGTGCCAAACCTCCCCGTCGATGTGGACTCTTGGGGGAGATAAGCCTGTTATCCCCGGGGTAGCTTTTATCCGTTGAGCGATGGCCCTTCCATGCGGAACCACCGGATCACTAAGCCCGACTTTCGTCCCTGCTCGACTTGTAGGTCTCGCAGTCAAGCTCCCTTATGCCTTTGCACTCTACGAATGATTTCCAACCATTCTGAGGGAACCTTTGGGCGCCTCCGTTACACTTTAGGAGGCGACCGCCCCAGTCAAACTGCCCACCTGACACTGTCTCCCGGGTCGATAAGACCCGTAGGTTAGAATTTCAATACAGTCAGGGCGGTATCCCACCAGCGCCTCCACCGAAGCTAGCGCTCCGGTTTCAATGGCTCCCGCCTATCCTGTACAAACTGTACCAAAATTCAATATCAGGCTACAGTAAAG
>NZ_JAWRXV010001073.1:0-260 GCF_046534875.1 Paraburkholderia sp. SIMBA_054
ATCCGGATCCGATCTGGGTGAAAGACGGCAATGTGTACACGTCGGCGGGCATATCGTCGGGAATAGACCTCGCGCTTTCCCTTGTGAGCGAAGACCTGGGAAATGACTTCGCTTTGGAGATTGCCAAAAATCTGGTCCTGTTTTTACGCCGTCCCGGAGGACAGGCGCAGTTTAGCGTCGCACTTCAGTCACAGCGTACGCATAATTCAAGTCTGGACGAATTGTGCCTCTGGATCGGTGAGCATCTGCATATGGACCTT
>NZ_JAWRXV010001074.1:0-260 GCF_046534875.1 Paraburkholderia sp. SIMBA_054
GGGCCATTACGCCGACCATCCGCGCGACGATACAAGTGCGCGGCCAATACGCCAGCCGCAGTCTCGACAGTCAGGAAAGAATGGGGCTTGGCGGTCCGCTTGCCGTGCGCGCTTATGACCAGAATGCGGCCTCGGTCGACGACGGGCTGATCTTGTCGATTGCCGCCAGCAAGTCCCTAAGTATGCTGCCGGGCGCATCTGTGCAGGTGTTTTATGACGACGCGCGAGGTCGAACGCGCGCCGACGGCCCAATGCCCGCC
>NZ_JAWRXV010001075.1:0-260 GCF_046534875.1 Paraburkholderia sp. SIMBA_054
GCCGGCAAAAACAACATCGATGCCTGCGCTCGCATAAGTCTCCAAGTGTTCCGGGCGATGGGCAAGCAGTAAGGTGAATGCATCACTGAGCCCCGCCTCTGCGATGCTATTGCTCGTGAATTCCGCTTCCCGGATATTGACATCCATAAGCGGGTCGTCGATGCCTGCAATTTGTATAGCTTTCCCGTTTTCTTCCCAGACGACAGAGCGATTGCGCAGCACTTCCACACCGCGTTCTTCGAGGGCAGGGACGATTTCAT
>NZ_JAWRXV010001076.1:0-260 GCF_046534875.1 Paraburkholderia sp. SIMBA_054
TCGATCTTGTTGTTGTTCGCGGTCAGCGCGTCTTCGACGATGCGCAGCGCCGTGGATGCGCTCCACTCCGGCACCCACTGCTGGCCCACCACTTTGATGTCGCCCTTGTCGATGGCAGGCTTGAGTACCTTCAACTGGCCTTCGCGCAGCATCTTCGCGTTGTTGTCGGTCGGTGCACCGCCGAGCAGGAAGTAGTTGCCCTTCGGTTGCGCGTTAAACACGCCTTGTGCCTGCAATTCGCCGACCTTTTCGTTATCGAA
>NZ_JAWRXV010001077.1:0-260 GCF_046534875.1 Paraburkholderia sp. SIMBA_054
GTTCTGAACTCTGTTGCCGATTTGTCCGTCGATTGATTTCGGCGGATGGTTCGCAAGTATAGGCGGTTTAGATGCCCGCACGTGATACGGTCGAGCAATACGAAAAGAGGGCAGCGGTGTCGCCGGCACGACAACCATAGCGACCGCTTGAAGTGACTTCGCGGGTAATCGAACGCATGGCCAGCACAGACGGACATTGCGTTGAGAAAACGTAAGTTTTTCATGCTGAAGCTCACTTGCAGTGAAATCAGTTGGACGGG
>NZ_JAWRXV010001078.1:0-260 GCF_046534875.1 Paraburkholderia sp. SIMBA_054
GCATTCGCGATGTTCTCGCGATCAGTCTGTACAGCGTCATTCCGAATGCAGTCGGCGCGGTCGGGCTGATTCTGATTGCTCGCCATTCCGATCGGCGCGGAGAACGGCGCCGGCACTTCGCGGTATGCACGATCGGCGGCGGCATCGCGCTTTCGCTTTTGACCCTGCATTTAAGCAGTTTTCCTGCGATGCTCGCGATTCTCTCGCTTGCCGCCGTGCTGATTTGCGCCGCGTTGCCGATCTTCTGGACGGTGCCGGCG
>NZ_JAWRXV010001079.1:0-260 GCF_046534875.1 Paraburkholderia sp. SIMBA_054
GATATATTGCTAAACCGATCAAGATTGGCTCTTACGGGTTTAAGAAATTTGAAACAAAAATCATTGGCATTTTTATAGTTTAACCCAAACTTTTCATTGAAAGTAATTAGTTTTAAAACCGTTCCATTTTCAGGTAGCTTGGAAAGCCAGATTGCAAAAATAATATGTTTATTATTTTTGATATTATACACGAGGTTATAGAGAACATAATTATATTCCGGAATAACAATAAGTTTTTTCAGCCAATAGCTGCTGATAAG
>NZ_JAWRXV010001080.1:0-260 GCF_046534875.1 Paraburkholderia sp. SIMBA_054
GGTGGTCGAACGGGGACTTGACGCCCTCCAGCCGCGACAACGCCAGGTTCTGCGCGATGCTGCTGCCGAGGTAGCGCTTGCCCAGCGCGACTTCACGCACGGCGCGAAGCAGCTCCTGCGCATCGCCGCCCTTGCCCACGTAACCGGATGCACCGACTTCCAGCAGGCGCTTGGGCAGCGGCCCGTCTTCCAGCACCGATACGATGATGACCCGCGTGCCGTGGTCGCCGCGGACGATCCGCTCGGTGATCTCCAGCCCG
>NZ_JAWRXV010001081.1:0-260 GCF_046534875.1 Paraburkholderia sp. SIMBA_054
GACAACGGTACGGCAAACGCGCTGGCGAAAATCAAAGCCCGCAGCATGGTGTTCCTTTCCAGGTCGTTTATCAGGCGGTCTGTTGCCGCATCCCGAGGGCGCGCACACGAGAGGCGCGCCAAAGTCGTCATTCTGCACTGTTTTACGGGGCCGCAGCAGGCAGCCGCCGCTATCTTCAGGCATATAAAGCGGCAAAACGCGCACCAGCAGCGTCGCCGTGCGCCTTACTTCTGCTGCATCTGTTGCAGGCGGGCGGTGAG
>NZ_JAWRXV010000184.1:0-1060 GCF_046534875.1 Paraburkholderia sp. SIMBA_054
ATTATCGCCGGCATGGCGGCCCCACGGGTGCGCATGATCGTGCTCCTGTCGTTGAGGACCCGGCTAGGCTGGCGGGGTTGCCTTACTGGTTAGCAGAATGAATCACCGATACGCGAGCGAACGTGAAGCGACTGCTGCTGCAAAACGTCTGCGACCTGAGCAACAACATGAATGGTCTTCGGTTTCCGTGTTTCGTAAAGTCTGGAAACGCGGAAGTCAGCGCCCTGCACCATTATGTTCCGGATCTGCATCGCAGGATGCTGCTGGCTACCCTGTGGAACACCTACATCTGTATTAACGAAGCGCTGGCATTGACCCTGAGTGATTTTTCTCTGGTCCCGCCGCATCCATACCGCCAGTTGTTTACCCTCACAACGTTCCAGTAACCGGGCATGTTCATCATCAGTAACCCGTATCGTGAGCATCCTCTCTCGTTTCATCGGTATCATTACCCCCATGAACAGAAATCCCCCTTACACGGAGGCATCAGTGACCAAACAGGAAAAAACCGCCCTTAACATGGCCCGCTTTATCAGAAGCCAGACATTAACGCTTCTGGAGAAACTCAACGAGCTGGACGCGGATGAACAGGCAGACATCTGTGAATCGCTTCACGACCACGCTGATGAGCTTTACCGCAGCTGCCTCGCGCGTTTCGGTGATGACGGTGAAAACCTCTGACACATGCAGCTCCCGGAGACGGTCACAGCTTGTCTGTAAGCGGATGCCGGGAGCAGACAAGCCCGTCAGGGCGCGTCAGCGGGTGTTGGCGGGTGTCGGGGCGCAGCCATGACCCAGTCACGTAGCGATAGCGGAGTGTATACTGGCTTAACTATGCGGCATCAGAGCAGATTGTACTGAGAGTGCACCATTGCGGTGTGAAATACCGCACAGATGCGTAAGGAGAAAATACCGCATCAGGCGCTCTTCCGCTTCCTCGCTCACTGACTCGCTGCGCTCGGTCGTTCGGCTGCGGCGAGCGGTATCAGCTCACTCAAAGGCGGTAATACGGTTATCCACAGAATCAGGGGATAACGCAGGAAAGAACATGTGAGCAAAA
>NZ_JAWRXV010001082.1:0-260 GCF_046534875.1 Paraburkholderia sp. SIMBA_054
CTGCCGTCGTCCACGTACAGCACGCGCGCGTGCAGCGCCGGCACCTGGGCCAGTGCCGCGACGATGCGTGTATGCAGGCGCGGCAGGCTTTCGGCCTCGTTGCAGGCGGCGACGATGACGGTGAGCGAGTCAGGCAGCATGCGGCGATGTTACGGAGCCGGGGCCGGCACGGCCAGCACCGCCGGGCTCACGGCGCCAGGTAGCCCGGGCCGCCCAGCTGCCTGGCCTGGCGCTGGATCCAGGCCGCGCGCCGCTGCACG
>NZ_JAWRXV010001083.1:0-260 GCF_046534875.1 Paraburkholderia sp. SIMBA_054
CTCGAGCAGGTCGCCGGCGGCGCGTATGTCCTCGAGCTGGCCAGCACGACGCCCTCGGCTGCCAACATCGCCGCCTACGGTGAAATCGTGGCCGAGAATGCTGGGCGCCGCCGCCTGATCGAAGCGGGATCGCAGATGGTCGATGCCGGCTACGAGCGTGACGGCCGGCCGCTCAACGAGCTGCTTACCGAGGCGTCCCAGCGCCTGGGCGAGCTGCAGCCAGCCCAGCGCGGTGGCCTGCAACTGGCCTCGGATTCGCT
>NZ_JAWRXV010001084.1:0-260 GCF_046534875.1 Paraburkholderia sp. SIMBA_054
GTCCGAACTGCGGCGCTCTGAATGACGATCCAGTTGTGAGCGTATGCGAGTCAGATAATCTTAAATGGCTCGCAAATCCAAAGTCTTCATGCTGTTGATGTAATGAAAAAGTAAGAAACATATCCCAGAAACTTACTAAAGTTTTCTCCGCTCGGGCCGACATTCGTAGTGCGAGCGCATGGGTCAACAGAACCCGCGCTCAGACAAAAAACAAACGAGAGAGTCAGTCCGACGGGGTTTCATGGAAGGCCGGTATTATC
>NZ_JAWRXV010001085.1:0-260 GCF_046534875.1 Paraburkholderia sp. SIMBA_054
GCGCCTCCGTGATCGCGGTGTCGACGAGAATCCACAACAGCCGCGCGATGAACACCGTCGCGACGATCGCGGTCACCGCATGTGCGATGCCGCGCGCCGCGACGTTTTCCTCGACGACCGCGGCCAGCGACACGCCCCACAAACGCGCCGCCAGTTCGAAGAAAAACAGCCAGATGAAAAGCGTCAGCAACGTGCCGCAAAAACGCAGCAAGCGCGTGAGATACGGCGAGCGGCGCCGCGCGCGCGGACTGCGCGGGCGC
>NZ_JAWRXV010001086.1:0-260 GCF_046534875.1 Paraburkholderia sp. SIMBA_054
CTGGCTGACCACGCCGTCTTCGGTCACCACCACCGGGCGGCGCACCAGCTGCGGATGCTCGCGCAGCAGCAGCTTCCACTCAGCTTCGCTGCCCGGCGCCTTGCGGTTGTCCGGCAGCTGCCGCCAGGTGGTGGAGGACTTGTTGACCAGCGCATCGAAACCGCCAACCTGCCCGGCCCAGTCGACCAGGGTCTCCGGGCTCGGCTTGTTGTCGCGGTAATCAACGAAGCTGTAGGCGACGCCGAAACGGTCGAGCCACT
>NZ_JAWRXV010001087.1:0-259 GCF_046534875.1 Paraburkholderia sp. SIMBA_054
GGACGGCGTTGACGGACATCCACTGCAACGTGGCGAGCGCAGCCTGATGTGTGTGGATGAACTGCGTGCAACAAACGGCGCGCTTTTTCAGTAGGACCGGACAATCTTCCTGGACGCGCTGCAACGGGCAGGCGAAGCGTCGGCAACACCTGGACGATCGGGCAAAAAATGTCGACGCACGGGCAGGACGGCAACGGCCTGCGCGAGGCAAAGTCCGTCACAGGATGGGACGTGACATTTCAACGTCGTCCGTCGTTCG
>NZ_JAWRXV010001088.1:0-259 GCF_046534875.1 Paraburkholderia sp. SIMBA_054
GAACTCGCCGACGATCAGCGCGCCGTGGTTCTGCAAGTCCGCGAGTTGCGCGAGCTTGTCGATGTCGGGCCACGCGGCGAAACGGCTCGCGACAATTTCAATCGTCGCGCCGAACGAACCGATTGCCGCGTGCACGTCGGCCTCGCTATAAGGCGTTGCCGAAGGCTCGAAGCGGCGGCCGAAGCGAAAGGCGATTTCGAGTTCCAGCCCCAACGGTGCAAAGGCCGCGCGCGGCAATGTGGAGCCGTCGGAATGCAAG
>NZ_JAWRXV010001089.1:0-259 GCF_046534875.1 Paraburkholderia sp. SIMBA_054
GTGGTCAACGTCGCTTCCAAGTGCGGGCTGACCCCGCAATACGAGGGACTGGAGAAGCTCTACCGTGACAAGCGCGAGGCGGGCCTGGAAGTGCTGGGCTTCCCGGCCAACGACTTCAAGGGCCAGGAGCCGGGCAGCGAGGCGGAGATCCAGCAGTTCTGCCAGCTCAACTACGATGTCAGCTTCCCGATGTTCGCCAAGATCGCCGAGACCGGCGAGCAGGTGCATCCGCTGTACCGCGCGCTGGTGGCTGCGCGCC
>NZ_JAWRXV010001090.1:0-259 GCF_046534875.1 Paraburkholderia sp. SIMBA_054
GGCCCGAAACCACTGACACGGCCCCGAACTCGCCCATTGCGCGCGCGTTCGTGATAACCACGCCGTAGAGCAGGCCCCAGCCCACCCGAGGCAGCGTAACACGCCAGAACATCTGCCATGCCGTCGCACCTAGCACGAGCGCCGCCTCCTCTTCATCGCTGCCTTGCACTTCCATTAATGGAATAAGTTCCCGCGCAACGAATGAAAAGGTTACAAATGTGGTCGCGAGGACGAGGCCGGGCAACGCGAAAACAATATC
>NZ_JAWRXV010000185.1:0-1012 GCF_046534875.1 Paraburkholderia sp. SIMBA_054
AGCACATCGTTGATCTGTCGCAGCCATTGCCGGTCGTCGGCATCGAGATAGTTGTGATGCCAGAAGCGCAGCGCAAGAATCATGAACGACACGAACATCACGAGGCCGATGAACGGATGCAGGATGCGCGTCCATTGCCCGCCGCCGAACAGCGCGGACAGCCAGAACATCGACGGATGAAACAGCGCCAGGCCCGACAGCGCGAGCAAAACGAAGGTGATCGCCGTGATCCAGTGGTTCGTGCGCTCGTTCGGCGTATAGCGTACGATCAGGTCCGGGTTCTCATGCCGATGATGTTTCATTTGACGGGCTCCTCGGGCTTGTGCTCGCGACGTTCGCGGATATCGTGCGCGGCGTTGCGGGCGGCGTCCTCGTCTTCTTCGCTGACCTCGTTCGGACCGATGCGCGTGTAGTGGAAGAAGCCCGCCAGCGCCGTCAGCGCGATCGCCGCGACGCCGAGCGGCTTCGCAATGCCTTTCCACAGCTTCACGAACGGGCTGATATGCGGATCGTCAGGCAAGCCGTGGTAGAGCGAAGGCTGGTCCGCGTGATGCAGAACGTACATCACGTGCGTGCCGCCCACACCGGCCGGGTTGTACAGTCCCGCGTGTTCGAAGCCGCGCTCCTTCAGGTCGACGATGCGCTCTTCCGCGTGCTGGATCATGTCGACCTTGGTGCCGAATACGATCGCGCCCGTCGGGCAGGTCTTCACGCACGCCGGTTCCTGGCCGACACCGACGCGGTCCGAGCAGAGCGTGCACTTGTAGACGCGATGATCCGCCTTTGATAGCCGCGGAATATTGAACGGGCAGCCCGCAATGCAGTAGCCGCAGCCGATGCAGTTCTCCTCGTGGAAATCCACGATGCCGTTCGTGTACTGCACGATCGCGCCCGGCGATGGACACGCCTTCAGGCAACCGGGATCTTCGCAGTGCATGCAGCCGTCCTTGCGGATCAGCCATTCGAGATCGCCTTTCGGGTTCTCGTACTCGGTGAAGCGCATCACCGTCCA
>NZ_JAWRXV010001091.1:0-259 GCF_046534875.1 Paraburkholderia sp. SIMBA_054
GTCGAGGCCCTGTGGCGCAGCGACGGCGAGGGAGCGCGCGCGGGCATCGAGCAGGACATCGGCGAAGCCGCCGCCGATCTGAAGGAGCGCTTGCAAAGCGCGATACAGGACGGCGAAGACCCCGGCGAACAGGCACGCGCCTGAGTTGTAAAAACACAGACAACGGAGACAGACAATGACGGTTCTTCAGATGCTGAAGCCGCACGCGGGCTTGCGCGTGCTTATCACGGGCGGCGCATCGGGCATCGGCCTCGTGATG
>NZ_JAWRXV010001092.1:0-259 GCF_046534875.1 Paraburkholderia sp. SIMBA_054
CGCTCATTCATTGCGGCGTTCGACAAAACTCAACGCTGCCTTCCCCATTGCCATGACGCTATGAGAGGCGGCGGCGTGCCAAGAATGACTATTGAAATGATTGGTCTTGAGGAAATCGAAGCAGCGCGCGACCGGCTGAAAGGTCTCGTCGTGAGAACGCCGCAGACACGCTCAGAATATCTGAGCGAACTTACCGGAACTCCGGTTTATCTGAAACTGGAAAATCGACAGACGACCGGCAGCTTCAAACTGCGTGGTG
>NZ_JAWRXV010001093.1:0-259 GCF_046534875.1 Paraburkholderia sp. SIMBA_054
TGCAGATCATCGGCGACAAGCCCGCGAGCACGACGCCGTCGGCGGGTTGCGGCAGCGGCTCGGCGGAGAACACGGCGAACGATCTCGGCGCGAACGGCATCATCGGCATCGGCACCGCGCTTTACGATTGCGGCTCGACCTGCGCGAACGCGTCCACGGCTGGGACGTACAGCAATTACTTCTCGTGCCCAGGCGGCACGTCGTGCACGCGCACCGCGGTTCCGCTCGCGAACCAGGTCGCCAATCCGGTCGCTAAATT
>NZ_JAWRXV010001094.1:0-259 GCF_046534875.1 Paraburkholderia sp. SIMBA_054
GGAAATGATCGCCTGCCCGTTCTCGACGCGCACGACCTTGCCTGGCAAGGCGTTGCGGAAACCCATGAAGGCGGCGACATCACGATAGCGGGGCTCTTCGTAAAGCTCGTGCGGTTTGCCGACCTGACGGATTTCACCGTCGCGCAAGACCACGATGCGGTCGGCCAGCGACAGGGCTTCGTCTTGATCGTGGGTCACATAGATCGTCGTTGAGCCGAGCTGGTTATGGATGCGGCGGATTTCAGCGCGCATCTCAAGC
>NZ_JAWRXV010001095.1:0-259 GCF_046534875.1 Paraburkholderia sp. SIMBA_054
CTGCACGCGCGTGCGTCAGCTCGGGCATACGTGGCGTCGCACTCATCCACCGCGAGCGTTTCACACAGAAGTCATGCAATAGCGTACTCAAACCTTCGGACATCGCGTGTGTCCCGCCGCGCACTCCGCGCGACGCGGACGCAATCGCGAACCAGGAATGCGGCGGCCGCAATTCGTAGGACGTCACACCACGCGAATCGCGGAAACGGAGGCAACCCGTGTCGGGATAGAAGACGAGCGTCGTCACGTCGCCCTCGAT
>NZ_JAWRXV010001096.1:0-259 GCF_046534875.1 Paraburkholderia sp. SIMBA_054
GACGCTTGCCGGATACGAGATGAATAGATTCGCGATGACCCAGGCGAATACCGCATTGACCATAAGCACCAGAATCAAGATGATGAACAAGAACAAGATTTTTCCGCGCTGGCCAATCAGGCGATGGGCAAGCGTACCGACAGATTGCCCTTTGTTGCGGACCGACAATGCAAGTGTCCCGAAATCATGGACGCCTGCCGCAAAAACTGTCCCGAAAACGACCCACAGGACGGCCGGAAACCAGCCCCAATAAACAGCG
>NZ_JAWRXV010001097.1:0-259 GCF_046534875.1 Paraburkholderia sp. SIMBA_054
CTCGCATTGAACCTGATGGGACTCGAATACGTGCAGGTCGCGCGGGCTCGCGGCGAAGGGCTCTTATATATCGCGCGTGTCGAGGTATTGCCGAACATGATCCATCCGATGCTCGCCGATTTCGGCCTGCGCTTCGTGTTCATCGTGCTGCTGCTGAGCGGGCTGAGTTTCCTCGGCCTCGGCGTGCAGCCGCCGAACGCCGATTGGGGTTCGCTCGTGCGCGAGAACATCGGCGGCTTGTCGGAAGGCGCGCCTGCGG
>NZ_JAWRXV010000186.1:0-1008 GCF_046534875.1 Paraburkholderia sp. SIMBA_054
TCGATCGCGACGCAACGCGGCAGCCTGCCGATTGCCTGGCAGCTGTATGTCCCCAAGGAATGGATTGACGACCGGGACCGTGCCCGTCGTGCGGGCATTCCCGACGAGCTTGCCTTCGAGACCAAGCCGCAGATTGCGCTGGCCCAACTTCGCGAGGCGATAGCATCCGGCGTTGCGCCGGGCATCGTGCTCGCCGATGCCGGGTATGGCGACGAAACCGCCTTCCGGGAGGGCGTAACTGAACTCGGTTTGCTGTACGCGGTGGGGATCCGGCCTGGCACCTCTGTGTGGGCGCCCGGGACAGCGCCACTTCCTCCCAAGCCATGGAGCGGGCGCGGCAAGCCACCGACATTGTTGCGCCGTGCGCCCGGCCACGAACCGCTCGCGGTAAAGGAACTGGCCATGCAATTACCGGAGAACGCCTGGCAAACCGTCACCTGGCGGGAAGGCAGCAACGCAGCACTTTCCTCGCGCTTTGCCGCCGTACGGGTTCGCCCCGCACATCGCGACAATTGGCGAAGTACCGTTCGCGACGAAGAATGGCTGCTCATTGAATGGCCTGATGGCGATATGGAGCCGCTCAAATACTTTCTCTCTACCGCCCCGCAAGAGGCGACACTTGAACAGCTGGTATTCGTGACCAAAATGCGCTGGCGCATCGAGCGCGACTATCAGGACCTGAAACAGGAGTTCGGGCTCGGTCATTACGAAGGGCGAGGCTGGCGTGGATTTCATCACCACGCCACACTGAGTATCGCTGCATATGGGTTTCTGATGGCTCAGCGACTCAGGATGCAATCAGATGCACGCGATAAAAAAAACTTCCTCGAACGCGCGCTGCCTGCCCTTCCCCCGGGTTACATCCCACGGGGCAGTCCAGCGCGCTCAACGCCACGTTCCTGATTCCATTACCACGTTGCGTATCCTGCTTGGGCTACGGCTCATGCAAGGATGGCACTCTTCATATACGACATTAGACTGCGCAACTAATTTTATGACACAGTCAGA
>NZ_JAWRXV010001098.1:0-259 GCF_046534875.1 Paraburkholderia sp. SIMBA_054
GTCGCTCGCACACGGCATGGCTCAACCCGATGCAGCAGCCGGCGCGATCTCCGACGTGGTCACGAAGTTCATGAACTCGCAGCAGGATTCGAAGAGCGCAGTTGCGGCGCTCGCGAAGGCAGCGAAGACCAAGTAAGTGAAGTAGCGAAGCGGCGCGTCCGGGACCGGACGCGCCGCTTCGCGCCGCTGAGGGTGTCGGTTCGCGTCGCGCGATGTGCGCTTTAGCCGATGCAGCCCGATGCAAGCGGCTTCACCCTGG
>NZ_JAWRXV010001099.1:0-259 GCF_046534875.1 Paraburkholderia sp. SIMBA_054
GGCAGCTTTCACGGCTATCTCCTTTGAGAGGGGGAGGTGAGTTCGCGCCTGAGCGCACGGATGGCCGTCAGCCAGGAGCGACGATCACCATCTTCTGGTTGGCCAGTTCCCGGATTCCGGCTTCGGACAACTCGCGTCCGTACCCCGAACGCTTGACGCCGCCAAACGGCAGTTCCGGCGAAGTGGAAGACCGCATGTTGATCCAGACAGAGCCGGTCTCTATCTGCGACACGAGTGACCTGGCTCGCTTGACGTCGGC
>NZ_JAWRXV010001100.1:0-259 GCF_046534875.1 Paraburkholderia sp. SIMBA_054
CCCTCGACCGCAATGCGCGCATGCAGCACCATGGCCTGTTTGGGGTTCTCGTCGCGCCACCGCTGCCAGCTGGCGTCGGTCGCCTTCCAGCGCACCCATGCCAGGGTGTCGGGTGTCGGTGCATAGGGCGTCCGACCCCAGTAGCAGCGCGTGCACAGGGGTGCATGCGCGCGCGCTGCACCGCCGATGTGGCGATGCGCCGCGCAGAAGAAGATGCCGCACCCGTGCCGGCCGCCGTACGCGTCGCCGCCGCAGACGT
>NZ_JAWRXV010001101.1:0-259 GCF_046534875.1 Paraburkholderia sp. SIMBA_054
GTGGCAGGGCGAGCAGCAGGGCTTTGCAGGTGTTGCGCATGGGGTTCCCCTCCCAGGGACGTCAGGCCCGGCGGTGGCCGGTGATGGCCAGACTCTATACCCATTCGCCCCGGTACGGAAAGCGGTGGAAGGGAGCAGGCCAGGCGCCCGGGACGCCTGGCCTGGCTCAGTGCCCCCAGCTCAGAAGCGGTAGGACAGGCTGGTGAACAGGTAGCGCCCGGCGGGGTCGTAGCCGGAAGGGGAATTGCCGTTCCAGGCC
>NZ_JAWRXV010001102.1:0-259 GCF_046534875.1 Paraburkholderia sp. SIMBA_054
CGTTCGCCCAACCAGGATGTGCTGGATGACATGAAAACGCGGTTTGAAAAGGAAGCGCCGAAGATTGCCGCAGAACTGGACATCGGCATCGAGATTGAGGTGGCCGGACATTTCGACCCGGTGACCTTTGATGATGGTTGCGTGGTGGCGATCCGCAATGCGGCAGAGCGGCTTGGCTATAGCCATCGCAACATCGTTTCCGGCGCAGGCCACGATGCCTGCTGGGTCAATCGTGTCGCGCCAACGGCCATGGTCATGT
>NZ_JAWRXV010001103.1:0-259 GCF_046534875.1 Paraburkholderia sp. SIMBA_054
CGTCGGTGATCACCCTTGTTGGCGGCACGATGTTCCTGATGTGGCTCGGCGAGCAGATCACTGCACGCGGTATCGGCAACGGTATCTCGCTGATCATCTTCTCCGGTATCGTGGCCAACCTGCCGCACGCTATTTCCGGCACGCTGGAACTTGGCCGTACCGGCGCGCTGTCGACGGGACTCATTCTGGGCGTTATCATTCTTGCCATCGTGCTGATTGCGGTCATCGTATTCGTTGAACGTGCGCAGCGTCGCCTTCT
>NZ_JAWRXV010000187.1:0-956 GCF_046534875.1 Paraburkholderia sp. SIMBA_054
CAGCCGTTGCCAGCGGAAGTTGTCCGTCCGGCGTCGCGTCCCTCCAGCTTTTCGTTCGCGAATCTGCATCAGCGGCTGATCGAGCACTACGCACCGCCGAGCATCCTGATCGACCGGGAAGCCGAGATCCTCCATATTTCCGAGCATGCGGGCCCTTTTTTGCGCTATGTGGCCGGCGAGCCATCGCACAACCTGCTGACGGTGATCAATCCCGAGTTGCGTCTCGAACTCCGAACCGCCATTTTTCAGGCGCTGCAAACCGGCAAGAGTATCCATGCGGAAAACGTCCGTTTCCCGCAAGGCGACGCAAATTCGTACGTCAGGATGACGGTGCATCCGTTTCATGACGACGTGGCGGACGGCGACGTGATGGCCGTTTTCTTCGATGAGATCGTGGTCAAGGAAAGCGCCGAGTTGCGGGGAGCCAGCCGTCAGGCGGACCACAATCCCCTCATCGCCCACCTGGAAAGCGAACTGCGTCGCTCAAAGGAGCTCCTGCAGTCCAACATCGAACAGGCGAACGTGTCGACGGAGGAACTGAAGGCGTCCAACGAAGAGTTGCAGGCCATCAACGAAGAACTCCGCTCAGCGACGGAAGAGCTCGAAACCAGCAAGGAGGAACTGCAGTCCGTCAATGAGGAACTGGTCACCGTCAACGCGGAATTGCAATCGAAGGTGGAGGATGAGGCCAAGGCCAAGGACGACCTGCAGAACCTGATCGCTTCGACGGGGATCGCGACCATCTTCGTGGACCGGCAGATGCGCATCAAGCGTTTCACCGAACCTGCGGTTGGCATCTTCAAGCTGATCGCGACAGACGTGGGCCGTCCGCTGCTGGATCTCACCCATCGCCTGAATTATCCAGAACTGGCGGCAGACGCAACAGCGGCGTTCGAGTCGCTCAAGACGACCGAGCGGGAAGTCTGCACGAACGACGGCGAATGGTACATCGCGCG
>NZ_JAWRXV010001104.1:0-259 GCF_046534875.1 Paraburkholderia sp. SIMBA_054
CACCACCGCCGCCTTCATGGTCCTGTTCATGACGCCGTCTCCTTCATGAGGTGGCGTGAGGATGCGGCCGGTGGCGTTACGGTGCGTTGATCCTGCGCAAACGGCTGCCTGTTCAGGGCCGGAAACGCCACTCCAGGCCGAGCAGGCCGCCGCGCCCCGGGCCGGGTTCGTAGTAGCGGCCGTTGCCGTCGTTGACGATCACCGAGCCGACGTAGGCGCGGTCGAACAGGTTGTCGAGGCGGGCGAAGGCGCGCAGGTT
>NZ_JAWRXV010001105.1:0-259 GCF_046534875.1 Paraburkholderia sp. SIMBA_054
CTGCAGCAACCCACCTTTCTCCGAGCGACGCATGGGAATTTGTCGGAGCGATCTCGCGAAAGATGCGGGGGCACGAGATGCCCAGGAGCAGAAAGGCGGTTGAGGAACTCGCTACTCATCTCGCCGAACGTGCGCCCGAAGGTGCTATTAGCTTGCTACAACAGCCTGATCGCCACGGCGCAGTTGACGAATTGATCCCTAGCATTGCGACTGGCTTAGGTAACGGCGCGACGCCGCGGGTCGAACAGGCACTTAGCGG
>NZ_JAWRXV010001106.1:0-259 GCF_046534875.1 Paraburkholderia sp. SIMBA_054
GCGAGCAGTGACAGCATCGCAACTGCAAAAGTGATTTTGTGTTTTCCCATGACGTCTCGCTAGTAGTTGGAAGTGACTTGAATCCGAAACTGACTCGTGGCCCGGCTTGAGTCATCAATTGATTCGCATGGCGGATTAAATGTAGTAAATAAGGTACAGGAAAGATAGGAAATACGCGAATCGCAGGTGATAGAAAACGCTTAACACGAGGCCACGCTGTCAATGAAACCCGATGTCAAATTCGATGACCAGGCAACGT
>NZ_JAWRXV010001107.1:0-259 GCF_046534875.1 Paraburkholderia sp. SIMBA_054
GGGGTTGGAATCATATACTCCCTTAAAGAAGAAGCTGTAGTTTCACTCACGATTAAAGATAGTAAGGGGAAAGTCTTAGCCACCCCAGTCCATGACCAAACCTTGAAAAAGGGGAGCCATTCAGCAACCTGGAACACGAAAGCTGTAAATAACGGTACATATACAGCAGAAATGTCTGCAATGGACCGAAGCGGTAATGAAGGTTCGACAACAATGAAGATTAAGATAAATAAGGATGCGTCGGCACCGGATATCACCG
>NZ_JAWRXV010000188.1:0-908 GCF_046534875.1 Paraburkholderia sp. SIMBA_054
GGTGACACTGGAGCGTGTGCGGCGTGGAATTGAGGGCAAGCACTGGACAAGTGCAGTTGAGACGGACTGGCTAATCGCGCGTCTTAGGTCTTTACTCGAATGGTAACGGGCAATCACACAAGGGTTACCAATACAGCATGGCACGTGAGCGAAATGCGAGGAAGTGTTCGACGCTCCCGAAGACCTAGATCTGCAATGCTGCGCATAACGAAAGCACTGCCCGAGGGCGCATGGATCAGCGCAGCCCACGCTCCCAGCACGGCAACGGACGTTAGTAACGCGGTGGGATCTTCGGCGTGGAAATCGGATGCCAACTGTACTTTGTACGTTATCAGTTAGATAACCACGATCGACCGCTGCCTGTCATCAAAAGGATTCTGACGGCGCTCGGAGCCGCAACAGACCCGTGGGAGACTGCCGCGTGGTCTCACTATCCCAACCACTGGCTCGACGGAGAGGATGGTACCCGGCCGATCACGCCAAAGGACGCGCTTTGCAATTTAATCAGCTTTGTTGCGGTTGCCCGCGAGTTCCGCGGCACGTTTGTGGTGTAGCGTCCCGGTGATGTGATCATGCTCGCGGTAGGCCAACGTCTCACCGAGCATGTCGACTGAACTTCTCGGAAGAAGACTCATGGGCACCAAAGGCACGATCCGATTTCAGGAGCAGGCAGGCGATCTGCCCGGCTGGACCCTCTATACGGAACTGTTCGAAAACGAGGACACCGTCTATCTGGAACTTGAGGGCGTGAAGGTCGATGTGATCATGCTCAACAACATTTGGGGGCCACCGCCCGGCACGGTAGTGCTGCGTCTGCCGACGGTCACTGCACGGCAACTGGGGCTAGTTCCGCCGGAGTGGACAAGGGACGCGTCGAGGTCGGAGGAGTAGGCCATGCTTGAACTCAG
>NZ_JAWRXV010001108.1:0-259 GCF_046534875.1 Paraburkholderia sp. SIMBA_054
GTACGCGCGTGCCGCCGCCCGCGAGCGCGTAGATGTTGCCGTCCGCGGCTTGCAAATTAATCTGCGCGGCGCGCAAGGCCCCGGCGTTCGCAACCGTACCCTTGCTGCCGGTTTGCACGAAAAGCTGCTTGCTGCTCGACGAATCCTGCAGCAACAGTTTTGCGCCTACACCGAATTCCGCTGTCCCGTTCGGTGCTTCGACGGTGCCTGCGTTGACGACAGCTTGCCGGGCGATCAGAAATACGTCGCCGCCAATCGA
>NZ_JAWRXV010001109.1:0-259 GCF_046534875.1 Paraburkholderia sp. SIMBA_054
GCCGACCATTGCGAAGTGGCCTGCGGCCACAGCGGGCTGGTGCTGTCGGCCGAAGTCGCCGGCCAGGTCGGCCGCTTCCTGCGCGAGGGCCGGTTCCGGCATTGAGGGCGGCCGGGGCGGGGGATCGGTTAAAATCCGCGCCTGTCTAGAGATCGTACCGGTGTCCCATGGGAAGAGGCCCTTCCATCGAAGCCCGCAAGAATGCGTCCGACGCCAAGCGCGGCAAGATTTTCACCAAGATCATCCGCGAGATCAGCGT
>NZ_JAWRXV010001110.1:0-259 GCF_046534875.1 Paraburkholderia sp. SIMBA_054
TTGTCTGAAAGAGATTAGATGATTTCCGTACGGGCGATGTGGATGCCAAAACCTTCCAGGCCGACATAGTGGCGCTCACGCGATGCCAAAAGCACAATCGACGTGATTCCGAGATCCTTCAATATCTGCGCACCAAGGCCGATCTGACGCCATTCCTCCTCGCGGGCAACCGCTTCGGCATGGCTTTCATGCTCGCTCTGGATCGCGTCACGGGCGCGGGTGTCGTGGTGATCGGAACGCACGCCAACAGAACCTTCGC
>NZ_JAWRXV010001111.1:0-259 GCF_046534875.1 Paraburkholderia sp. SIMBA_054
TGCCGCGACCGAAATTGCACACCAGGTAGACCAGCGGAGTCTGCACGCCATCGACGCGGTCGCGGCGGTTGCGGCAGTCGTCCATCCAGGCGCCGCCGCGCTTGCCTTCGCGGGCGTAGAGGTCCAGGTAGAACTGGCCGACCAGCGCGCCATCGGCATCGACCAGCCGGTAGAAACGCACGTCCGGATGCCAGACCGGGGCGCTGTCGGCTTCGACCCGCAGGCCGTACAGCGAGTGGATCAGGTCGAACAGGCCGGC
>NZ_JAWRXV010001112.1:0-259 GCF_046534875.1 Paraburkholderia sp. SIMBA_054
CGGAGGCGCCAACGCTCAGGCCCTTCTGTTCGCGCGTCGTACGATCCTGCTGGGTGTACGGGGTCGTGGACTCCTCGACATTGATGGCCTTGGCGAGGATCCCGATGCGTCCTTCGGGCGCGCTGATCGTGGATCCGCGAACATGCGCAACGCTATCCGGCGCGAGAACTGTGGTGTTTCCCGTCAAGCTGCCCACCATTGAGCCACGCGAGTAGGCAACCGTCGACGTGGTGTCCTGCGTGCTGCTGTCGGATCCAAT
>NZ_JAWRXV010001113.1:0-259 GCF_046534875.1 Paraburkholderia sp. SIMBA_054
CACGTCCGCGTTGTTCGAGCAGTTGATCGGCCAGACCTTCGCGCGCGATCACGTCGCGGTCGTCAACGGCGATGCCGCGCTCGCCGCTGCGTTCAGCGCGCAGCCCTTCGATCATCTGCTGTTCACGGGATCGACGAAAATCGGCCACGAGGTGATGCGCGCCGCCGCCGAGCATCTGACGCCGGTCTCGCTCGAACTCGGCGGCAAATCGCCGGCGATCATCGGCGCGCACGCGCGTTTCGAGAATGCCGTGGATAAC
>NZ_JAWRXV010001114.1:0-259 GCF_046534875.1 Paraburkholderia sp. SIMBA_054
GGCCTGTGGCGCTTCGCCAGCGTCCCGGACCTGTGGAACATCTTCAAGGCCAGCTTCCTGGGCATGATCGCCATCGTGCTGGCCCTGGCCGTGGACCGTTTCAATGGCGTGCCGATGTCGGTGCTGGTGGTGTACCCGTTCGCGCTCTCCGCGCTGCTGGGCACGCCGCGCCTGCTGTATCGGGCGTGGAAGGACTATCAGATCGCCCATTCGGCCGACGTCAGCCAGCGCGTGCTGATCATCGGCGCCGGGCGTGCGG
>NZ_JAWRXV010001115.1:0-259 GCF_046534875.1 Paraburkholderia sp. SIMBA_054
GATGAGCGACGAGCCCTTCAGCACATTCGCCATCAGGACTATCATGTTCGTTTCGAGTGAACGAAACCGTTACGGACCGCGACCATGATCTCCGACGATACGACCCAGCAGGCTGAACGCCTGAACCCCGACACGCTCCGCGAATTCGTGGACCGCAAATGGAACGACGAGATCGTGCCTGCGCTGACCGACTACATTGCGGTGCCGGCCAAGAGCCCGGCATTCGATCCCGAGTGGGTCAAGCACGGTTACCTTGAAC
>NZ_JAWRXV010000189.1:0-883 GCF_046534875.1 Paraburkholderia sp. SIMBA_054
GGGTACGGAAGTGCTGGCCATTGAGGACTTCCGCCTTCAAGGTTCGATGAAACCGTTCGTCCTTGCCATTGGTTTGCGGATGCAACGGGCGGCTGTGGGACAGTCGCACGCCCAGACGAACAAGCCAGACTCCCAGTGCGGTAAGCTGTCCCGGCTGGCCCGGACTGCCCCACGGCGAACCGTTGTCCGCGTTGATGCGCAACGGCAGACCGTAGCGACGGAAGGTCTGCCGCAAGTGGGTGAGCACGATGCGGGTGTCAGTCTTGCCGCAGGCATCGAGCACAAGATTAAAGCGTGAATGATCGTCCAGTACCGTCAGCGGCGAGCAGCGCCGTCCGTCCTGCAACTCAAACCAACCCTTGAAATCCATTTGCCAGAGATCGTTCGGCTGTGCGTGCTCGAAACGCTGCCAGGGCGTGGCGGCCTCGGAGGCCTCGGGGCTGATCAGGTCATGACGGTGAAGGATGTCAGTAATGGTGCTGGGCGCGGGCACCCCGACGTGGCCCTGATCACGCAGGCGCTGGCCGATCTTGCGCCCACCCCAGGCCGGATGCGCCCGTCGCAGCGCAATGACGTCCTGTTCGAGCTGCGGCGCCGTGCGCGCCGGGCTCTGCTGCGGCCGACGCGAACGATCGGTCAGTGCGGCATCGCCACCCTGCGCGTGACGGGCCAGCCACTTGTAACCGGTCTTGGGGCTGATCTCGAAGCGCCTGCACAGTGCACGCCGGTTGGCGCCTTCCTGCGAGGCGAGTTCAACGAATTCCAGACGGAGGTTCATGGTGTTTCTCGGGTTCCAGGACATGAGCGGCTCCGGGCGAATAGTTCGCCCAGAGTGTTACCCATGTCCCCGCACACCCGTTACCCATGTCCCCGGTCCATACAC
>NZ_JAWRXV010000018.1:0-190019 GCF_046534875.1 Paraburkholderia sp. SIMBA_054
ATGAACCGCCGTATGCGGAACCGCACGTACGGTGGTGTGGGAGGGCTGAGGGGGTGACCCCTCACCCTACCCGATTGCGCCGCAAATGACATAGTTCTCGCTGCTATTGCGCGGCAGTGAGTCTCGGGCCCGACCGAGATGGCTGCATCAATTCCTGCTGACCTTTGCGCTGATCAGAAACCGCTTCGATGCCCTGTCTCGTGACATCTTCGAGAAAGAGCAGCCGCGCGCGGAAATATTCAGCGCGCAACTGTGCGTCCATGACCTGTTGTTCCGCGCGGAACAATTCCATGCGCAATTCATGAAGCGCGCGTTCGGCCTGTTTCTCGGGAGTCGGAGCGTGGCGTGCTGCCCAGTTTGCAATCCACATCAGCATGATGAACCCCTCGCATTTCAGCTGGCATTGCTCAAGCTGCGATTAGTTGCAGCGCCTTGTCACATACCACCTTGCACGGCTGGCACATCGGCAGACTACCAAAACGGCGCGAGCCAGTTTGCTAAATAATGTTAGTGAAATTTTTAACGCATGAAGCGCATTTTTAATGCCTTCGCTTTCGTGCGCTTTCATGACTTGACAATTGCTAAAAGTTTTCAAGCAATGAATCTCATATAGTACGGGCACGGTTTCGAATCGAAGCCCGTCAGAATTCAAAAGGCAGCAATCAGGGAGAATGGGTGCTTCACATTCCTTTCCGGAATGATGGATGAGAGACTTACAAAGTCTTGCATGCCAATTTACAAATCGAACGGGGTGAAGTACGACAGCTACATGACAGCGGGGGAAGACCAACCAACACCTCCCGACCGGGCGCGCACCACGATCTGACAATCTTTAAATGATTTTATTGCGCCCTCTTTTTATACTGTCCCTCTCAATTGTTGAAAAACGTTGATGCCGGATGGCGATTCGCGGGCAAACGGGGTAAGTCGGCGCAGTGGATCTGAATCGTCGTTGCATATCGAGGGATCGGATGTTTTTCAGACCAGGCACCACGCGCATTCCTTTCAAGACGGGCAAGCGCACGCGCAAACGCAGCGGCTATCCGCAGCGGATCGAACTCGATCCTGCGACCGATTCGCACGCTCGCGCGGCAACCGAGGCGTATGCGGATTCGTGTGCGTCCGAGATGCCGTGGCTGGCCGAGTGGCTGCGCGATTCCGCAGCAGGAAGCAGTGTGGGTCTGACGCATTGCGCGTCGACAGTTCGCCGCGTGTTCGGTCTCGCACAGGAATGGGCGGCACGCGAGCCGGACTACGCGCATGCCGCGTGGGAACATGTGCGGCTTCACCTCGAGGCGGCGCTGACTGCGCATCTGCGGTCGAAAGATAACAGTGACGATGACGTGGTGGCCTTGAACGGCGTGCAAGCGTAGGCGCGACAGACGATACGGTGATCGTGTCAGCATGTCCACGGAGCGAGCCCAGGCGCGCTTGCTCCGCTGGCCCGATGAATGATTTCGCGTGCGGGGATCTATGAGAATTGCAGTCCTGGACGATGACGTGGCGCAAGCTGATCTGGTCTGCCAGTCGCTGGCGATCGATGGACACGATTGCCATGCGTTCGCCGAAGGCCGCGCGCTCGTCAAGCACCTGCGCCGTCAAACGTTCGACCTTCTCGTGCTCGACTGGAACGTGCCCGACATGTCGGGCGAAGAGGTGCTGCACTGGGTGCGTCAAAGCCTGTCCGATCGCCTGCCCGTGTTGTTCATGACGAGCCGCAGCCGCGAAACGGATATCGCGTCGATGCTGAACAAAGGCGCGGACGACTACGTCGTCAAGCCCGTCGCATCGAGTGTGCTGCTCGCCCGCGTGCGATCGCTACTGCGCCGCGCCTACCAACTCAACCAGATGGCGACGAAAGAAAGCTTCGGGGAATTCGAGTTCGAGCTGGGATCGAAACAGGTTGTCGCGCGCGGCGCGCCCGTCACGCTGACGCAAAAGGAGTTCGAGCTCGCGCTGCTGCTGTTCCGGCATCTGAGCCAGCCGCTGTCGCGCGCGCATATTCTCGAAGCGATCTGGCGACAGGACGTCGACATTCCATCGCGCACAATGGACACCCACGTGTCGATGCTGCGCGCCAAGCTCGGCCTCCGCCCTGAGCACGGCTACCGGTTGACTCCCATCTACGGCTACGGCTACCGGCTGGAACGGATCGAAAAGGGGGATGCGTGACGGTGGCTGTACCGAGCAACACGCCGCGTGCGCTTTCGTGGGCGGCGCGGCGCGCTCCCGGCATCATTGCGTTTCTGGTCGTGGCGTCGGGCCTGCTGCCCGCCAGTTCGAACGCGCAGACATCCAATGCGCATGCAACGGCGGCGACGGCAATCTACGTGACGCGGCCCGGCGACACGCTGTACGACGTCGCCGATCACTATCTGCGCGATCCGCGCGACTGGGCCGTGCTGCGCAAGTTGAATCATGTCGCCGATCCGCTGCATCTTCAGCCCGGCGTGCAGTTACGTTTGCCCGTTGCATTGCTGAAGCAGGAGCCGCGCTCGGCGCGCGTCGTCGCCGTGAGCGGTCCCGCCGGGCATGCATTCAGACAGAATCCGTTCGCGCCCGTCACGGCCGGCATGGTGCTCGTCGAAGGCGACCGCGTGCAGACGGGGCATAACGGCTTCGTCACGCTGGAACTCGATGACGGTTCGCATCTGTCCGTGCCTCAGGACAGCACGATCGAAATCGGCGCGCTGCGGCAGACCGTGCTGACGGGCGCGAAAGATCGCGTGATCGACCTGAAGCGGGGCGAGGTCGATAGCGAGGTCAACCATGCGACGAAGAAGGACGATCGCTTCCAGATCCGTTCGCCGTCGGTGGTGGCGGGCGTGCGCGGCACGCGCTTTCGCGTGAGCTACGACGGCGACGAACAATCGACAGCCGTCGCCGTGCTCGACGGCGCGGTCGGCGTCGATGCGGCGCGCATGCGGCCACGTGCGCCGGGCGTGCCGTTGCAGGCATCGACGCAACTGATTGGCGCACATTTCGGCAGCGTTACGCGTTCGACGGGCGGCGTCGGCGGGCCGGTGGCCTTGCTGCCCGCGCCCGCGCTGGTGAACCCGGGCAAGGTGCAGGACGACAAGGACGTCGCGTTCGATCTCGTGCCCGACGCGAACGCCCGCGCGTACCGCGTGCAGATCGCGCGCGACGCCGATCTGTTCGACCTGATCCGCGACCAGCGCGTGAACGTGCCGCACGCAACGTTCGGCGACTTGCCTGACGGCAACTACTTCGTGCGCATTTCGTCGATCGACGGTATGGGCCTCGAAGGCTTGCCGCATATCTATGCGTTCGAGCGCCGCCAGTTTGGACTCGATGTCTCTGCCGGGCTGCGTGCCGGCAGCCGCGACTTTGAGTTCCGCTGGCTCGCAAGCCGCACAGGTGTCGAGACCCGCTTCCGCTTCGTTCTGGCTACGACAGCGGATCTGCGCGAGCCGCTCGTCGACCGCACGGATCTCGCGGCGGGGCAGATCGTCGTCTCCGATCTGCCGCCGGGCGACTACTACTGGACCGTGATCGCCGAGCAGTTCGACAACGGCCGGCTATACCAGAAGGGCAGCGCGATCCGCTCATTTACACTGGCACGGTGATGACCACCAGCGGCCCGCGCATGAGTTTCGATCCGCGCATACGTCTTGGGCGGCCAGTCGGGCGCCGCTTCCTGTTCGAATGGCTGTGCATCGGCTGCCTCGGCATTCTGGTGATTCTCGCCGGCTCGCTCGGCAGACTGACGGCGAGTGTCGATCATCTCGTCTATGACGGCTTCCTGCGCTTGCGCGCGCAACCGGTGCTGCCCGATATCGCCGTCGTCGAAATCGACAATGCGAGCATTGCGCGGCTCGGCCGTTGGCCCTGGCCACGCGCCGTGCATGCGCAACTGCTCGACGAAATCGCGAAGGCCAAACCGGCGGCCGTGGTCTACGACGTGCTCTTCACCGAGCCCGCGCCGGACGACGCGCAACTGGCGCGCGCGGTCGCCGCGACGCCGACGTATCTACCGATTCTCCTTTCTCCCGCGGATGCCAACGGCGAGCGCGTCGCCGTCAAGCCGGTCGAGCCGCTCGCGAGCGCCGCGGCGGGACTCGGCCATATCAACCTCGAAGTGGACGCCGATGGCATCGTGCGCAGTGTCGCGCTGTTCGAAGGCGACGCGCATATGCGCTGGCCGCAGTTGATGGTGCCCATCTGGCGCGCGATCAAGGGCGGCATGGTGAAGCTGGCGCATCCCGCGAGCGTTGCAGCGGACGTGCCCGACCGCACCTCGATCGCAGGCAATGACGAAGCACGCGTACTGATCCCGTTCAGCCCGCTCGCGCAGACCTATCCGAAGGTGTCGTTTGCCAGTGTGCTTGCGGGCGACGTGCCGCGCGACATGCTGCGCGGCAAGATCGTGCTGATCGGCGTGACGGCATCGGGCCTCTACGACCGGTTCTCGACGCCTGTGTCGGGCCGGCTCGGGCCGCTGCCCGGCGTCTACATTCATGCGAACGTGCTCGATACGCTCGTGACAGGCCGCGCGATCGATCCCGTCAACGGACTGTGGGTGTTCGCGGTGTCGCTGGTGCCGCTCGGCGTGCTGCTCGCGGGCCTGCTCGTGCTGTCGCCGCTGCGCTCGCTGCTGATGACGATCGTGCTCTGCGCAACGATGCTCGGTCTCAGCGCGGCGCTGCTTTACGGCATGCGGTTATGGATGTCGCCCGTGCCTGCGATCGTTGGACTGGCGGCCGTTTATCCGATCTGGAACTGGCGGCGGCTCGAAATGACGATGTCGTATCTGCGCAAGGAACTGCAGCGCCTCGCCGACGAGCCGCATCTGTTGCCCGAAGCGCCGCAACGCAGCCGTGAATTTCGCGGCGACGCGCTCGCGCAGCAGATGGCGCTGATGGCGCAGGCGGCGCGCCGCGTGCAGGACATGAAGCGCTTCGTGTGGAATAGCCTCGATAGCGTGCCGGAGCCGATTCTCGTCAGCGACGTGCATGGTGTCGTGCTGATCGCGAACCACGCGGCGAAGGCGTATTTCGAACGGCTCGGCGCGGCGACGCCCGAAGGCACGCAACTGCGCCACGTGCTCGGCGAACTCGCGTTCGTGAAGGCGATCGGTTCCCGCGCGGAGGCCGATGCGCTCGGACGCACGCATTGGCCCGCGCTGCTCGATCCCGGCCGCATCGCTTTCGCGGAGATGATGGAGCGGGGCATCGAGGTCCGCGATCGCAACCAGCGCGATCATCTGTTGCGTTACGCGAAGTGCACCGATGCGCAAGGCGTGGTGATCGGGTGGATCGCGGGTCTTGTCGACGTGACGGCCGTGCACGCGGCCGAACGGCTGCGTGAAGACGCGTTGCGTCTGCTGTCGCATGACATGCGTTCGCCGCAGGCATCGATCCTTGCGCTCGTGGAACTCGAACGCGCGCGCACGCCCGACTCCGAACGCTTGCGCGAATTGTTGAACCGGGTCGAGCGATACGCGCAGCGGGCCTTGATGCTCGCCGACGATTTCGTGCAACTGGCGCGCGCCGAATCCCAGGCTTATTCGTTCGAACCCGTGAGTCTCGTCGAACTCGTAATCGACGCAAGCGATGAAGTGTGGCCGCAGGCGCAAGCCAGGCACATTCGTCTTGAAGCCGCGTACGACGAACAGGGCGACGGCCACTGGATCAACGCGGACCGCTCACTGATGACGCGCGCGCTCGTCAACATCCTGAACAACGCTGTGAAATATAGCCCACCCGAAACGCGTATTACGTGCACGGTCGCGCAGGATGAACCTGCGTCGGGCGAATGGCCGGCGCGGGTGCGCTGCACGGTCCGCGACGAAGGCTACGGGATGTCGGCCGAAAACCAGGCGCATCTGTTCGAGCGGTTTCAACGCTTTCACGAAGTCGAACGACCTGAGGCCACGGGTACGGGGCTCGGCATGGCGTTCGTGAAAGCGGTTGTGACGCGGCATGGCGGCGATGTGCACGTGGAAAGCGCGCTCGGGCAAGGCACGGCATTCACGATCACGCTGCCCGCGCTCGATGAGACGAACGCTTGAACAACTCGAACGCTCAATGCGCACATGAATCTGTATTCGATCGAAGCGAGAAGAACGTGAAGAAGACGCTATGTTGTGCTGCCGTTGTTGTCGCGAGCGTGGCGGGTCTCGCCGGATGCGCGGGCGTGACGACGGACGTTCAGGTGTCGGGAACGCCCGTCGTGCTACAGGGCGAGCGCACGTATGCGATCGTGCAGACGCCGTCGCAGGAAACGGGCGCCGCCCGCGCGCAATACGAGGCGCTGATTCACAGCGAGCTAGGCAATTACGGGCTTGTCGATCGATCGGTGGAGCGCGCGAGCTATATGCTCTCGCTCGCGTACGACACGCGGCCGGCTGCCGTCGGCGTGATTGCGGGCGACTGCGCGGATTCAGCCTGCAATGGCGTTGCAAAGCCAGGCTTTTCGCTCTTCGGCCGCGAGTATCAGCATTCGATGACGTTGCGCCTCTTCGACGCCGCGACCGGCAAGGAAGTCTACAAGGTCACGGCGACGAGCCGCGACCGCAATGCCGACGCGCTGCATCCCATTCCATGGCTCGTCAAAAGCGCGTTTGCGCAGTTTCCGTTTGCCGGATACGGAAGCTGGCGCGTGAAACTGCGCAACGGCGAAGCGGCGGGTAGGCCGGAAGTGGTCACGGTGAAGCAGATCGACAGGTGACGCGGCCCGGCGATCACGTCTCAGGCTTGTTCCTGAATGCCGCCTCGCCAGCGTCCGACACCTCGACCCACTTCCTGTCGGGCGGCGCGTCGTCGACATAGCTGTCGTGCCAGTTCCACCACTTGTAGGTCGGCGTCTGCGGATAACCTTCGGGCGAATCTTCCCAGACCTCTTGCCTGCCCAGCGGCGTGATGTCGAGATAGTTCCACGTGCCGCCCATCTGCTCGTCGCCGCGATTGTTGATGAAGTAGGTGCGGAAGATCCGGTTGTCGTCGCGATAAAACACGTTCGTGCCGTGCCATTCGCCGACGCCGAAGTCCGCGTCGAAGCTGTCCGTGATCGTGAACCAAGGGATCTGCCAGCCCATACGCGCCTTCAGCCGCGCGATGTCCGCCTGAGGCGCGCGCGAAACGAAAACGAGCGTCGTGTCGCGGGCGTTTAGGTGGGCGATATGGGCGACCTGATCGGCCACCATCGAGCATCCGCGGCACGCATGCTCGGGCCATCCGAACACGCCCGGTTCATAGAACGCGCGATACACGATCAGTTGACGCCGGCCGTCGAACAGGTCGGGCAGACTGACTTTGCCCGATGGTCCTTCGAATGCGTAGGTCTTGTCGACGGCCATCCACGGCATGCGGCGGCGCTCGGCGGCGAGCGCGTCGCGGGCGCGCGTGTGGCCTTTTTCCTTCACGAGCAATTGCTCGCGCGCGGTTTCCCATTCTTGCGGCGATACGACGGGTGGTGTGCGCATCGCCCGTTGCCCGCCTTTGCTTCCGTTCTCGTCTGATGTAGTCATGGCGCTTGCGACCTCCTGATTTGAACAAGTTGCCGCGCCTCGGGGATGAGGCGCGGCTTCGTTGGTTGTTCATCGCGCGTTGCTTGCCGTGAGACAGTCTGGACCCAGAAAGCGAACACTGGGAGTAACAAGTTTGGCGATATTTCCCTGGAATCGTGGGGCGCAACGGGCGTGCCCGCTTCCCAAATCCCCGCTTACGCGCCTTGAGAGCAAGTCCGGAGAATGCGGCGCGCGCTCATGGCTCGCCAGTAGGTCAGGAAACGACCGGCGAACATCCCTGCGACGGCACCTGATACGGCTGCACTGATCAACATATACGTGCCGAGCGACGCGAGACTGGTTGCCGTCGCCAGCTCGACGCCGAGCCAGAACTTGGCCGCGAAGGTGATGACGATCAGCGCCAGCGGCAGCATGGAACCGGGCAGCATCACGGTGTTCGCGATCGGATCGACGATGAAGCGCGTGCGGCTCGCCATGAACACGCCACCCGCGACGCCCGCCAGCGCGGCGACCACCCAGACGATCGCGTCGGCCCAACCTGTCAGCGGGTCTGTCACCAGGTGCGCAATGCCCCAGACCGCGAAGACGAGCGGCACGATGGCCAGGCGGGAAAGCGGCGCGGTGCCGCTGTTCATGGCCTTGAACCCGCGCGAAAGCAGGTAGACGAGCAACACCCAAACCCAGATGGGCGTACCGTGAATGATGGCTGCGAATGACATGATGATCTCCTTCAGACGAATGCGTCAGACGAAATGTTTTCGGATCGGTGATGACGGACTGCACTAGCGAATGACGTGCATCGTATAGACGGGGAATTAGCGAAGAATGAGGGTGCCTGCTTCGGCCGAAATCAGGCTCGATCCAGGCGGAATCAGGCGAAAACCGGCGGCGCGATAAAAAATCTCTCGAACGTCCGCTGTATCGACTGGATTTTGCGGGAACGGGCGGGCTGCAAATTTTGGCTATCAGGGCACGCGAATACGATCGATACAACCTTGTAAAGCAGCCCAAGGCCAAACCCGGATGGCAAAAACGTCCATCCCCGAGCGCGAGCCCACTCTTCAAGCTGACGACCATGCAAACACTTCGACCCCTATCGCTTCTGACGCTCACCGCGCTCGCATTGCAGCCGCTCGCGGCGCATGCGGACCTCACTGTGAAGATCGGACAGGTTTCGCCTTTGACGGGCGAGCTGTCGCACATCGGCAAAGACGACGAAAACGGCGTGCGCCTCGCGATCGAGGATCTGAACAGCCGCAAGATCCGCATCAATGGACAGAGCGTCACGTTTGTCCTCGATTCGCAGGACGATGCAGCCGATCCGAAAACAGCCGTGACCGTCGCGCAGAAACTGATCGACGACGGCGTAGCGGGCGTCGTTGGGCACGCGAATTCGGGCACGTCGATTCCGGCATCGAAAATCTATTCGGATGCAGGCGTGCCGATGATCACCGAGTCCGCCACCAATCCGAAACTGACGCAGCAAGGCTTCACGAACGTGTTCCGCATGGTTGCCAACGACGTGAGACAGGGCACGGTGATCGGCACGTATCTGGTTCACGATCTTGGCGCGCGGAAAATCGCCATTGTCGACGACCGTACGGCATACGGGCAGGGGCTTGCCGACGAAGTCGAAAAGGCGGTCAAGGCGGCGGGTGGCAACGTGGTCGCGCGCGAATACGGCACCGACAAGACGACCAACTGGATGGCGATTCTCACGACCATCAAGAGCCGTCAACCGGACGGCATTGCGTTCACGGGCGGCGACACGCAGGCCGCCGCATTCGTGCAGCAAGCGCAGAAGCTTGGCCTGAAGGTCAAGTTCGTTGCAGGCGATGAAGCGTGCACGCCGCAGTTCATCAAGCTGGCGGGCGCGTCGATGAGCAGCGACACGTACTGCACGCTGGCAGGCGTGCCGCCCGCCAAGATGCCGCAAGGGCCGGAGTTCTTCAAGCGCTATGAACAGCGCTTCGGCGTGCCTGTGCAGCTATACGCGCCGTACGCCTACGACGCGGTGATCGCCATAGCGAACGCGATGCAGGCAGCGGGATCGACGGACCCGAAGGCCTATCTGCCGAAGCTCCGCGCGGCGAAGCTCGACGGCGTCACCGGCCCGATCCAGTTCGACGAGAAAGGCGATATCCGTAACGGCGCGATTACCGTTCGCCAGTTCGATCAGGGCAACTGGACCGACCGCTCCGTGGTGCGCTGACGCGTCATTCGTCGACGATATCGACGGGCACGCCCAGGCCCACTTTCACGCGGCTCATGCTTACCAGCGTCTTGAAGCGCTTGACGTTGTTGTTGGAAAAGAAGAGTTGCCGCGTGAGTTCGGTGTACTGGTCCATGTTGCGTACCGTCATCACCAGCACGAAGTCCCATTCGCCCGCGACGTAGTAGCACTGCTGAATCTGCGGACACTGCGCGAAAGTGCGTTTCATCGCGTCGAGCAATCCGATCTGCTCGCTCTCGACTTCGACGTTCGCGACGATGGTCAGCGGGTAATCCACTTTCTCGGGCGCGACGATCGCCGAGTAACGGTCGATCACCCCTTCATCCGCGAGACGGCGCAATCTCCGGTTGACGGCGGCCGTCGACAGATTGACGCGCACACCGAGTTCGGTCTGGGGAATCTGCGCATCGCGCTGGACTTCCATCAGAAGCTTGCGATCGAAGTTGTCGAGTTGGGTAGCCATGATTTCGCGTCGCGAGTCGTGATGTGAGAGATATTTTTGCACGATACAGCCAAACTTCGAGACTTTATTGATGGTGTCGCGCAATATCATTTCATCATTGCTTGCGCAAACAAGCGCTCACCAAGTTTTGATCAACGGACCGTCGAATGGTCCGATTTCTGGAGCACCAACGGATGCTGATCTCCAATCCCCGGGCAATCCACTTCGCCTACCCGGACACGCTGCGGACCATTCTCAACGTCGAGTCAGCGGATCAAAGCCGCGTATGGCTGTCGGGCTGGGAACTCATCAGCCAGCAAGCCACGCCTCTGTGGGAGCTAACCGAGGCGGCTTCGCAACTGGGCATCGCGCGTCTGTGCGTCAAGGACGAGTCGTTCCGCTCGCCGCTGGGCAGCTTCAAGGCGCTGGGCGCGCCGATCGCGTTGATGCGTCTCGTCATGCGTCTATGGCACGCGCACGACATCGAACCGCAGGCGCTCATCGAAGGACGCTATGCGGAGATGCTCGCCAATCTCACCGTCATCAGTGCCACGGACGGCAATCACGGCAAGGCGCTCGCGGCCGCTGCGCAGAGTATCGGTTGCCATTGTGTGATCGTGCTGCACGCGAACGTCAGCGCCGAGCGGGAACAGGCGATTGCCGCGTATGGCGCGCGCATCGTCCGCATTGCGGGCAACTACGACGAATCGGTCGCACACGCGGCGACGCTCGCGAAGAACAATGGCTGGCATGTGGTTTCGGATACATCGTATGACGGCTATGAAGCCATTCCACGCGACGTCATGCAGGGCTACGGCACGATTGCCGCTGAAATCATCGAGCAATCCACGGATGCGCCTGCGTTCACACATGTCTTCTTGCAAGGCGGCGTGGGCGGACTTGCTGCGGGCGTCGCGAGTTATCTTTGGGAGCGCGGTGGCGCGCAAAGGCCGCGCTTCATCGTCGTCGAGCCACGCCAGGCGGATTGCCTGTATCAGAGCGCTATCGCCGGACACGCAGCGCGAGCGACGGGATCGGTCGATTCCGTGATGGCGGGTCTCGCCTGCGGCGAAACATCGCCGCTCGCGTGGAAGATCCTGGAGCAATGCATCGACGATTTCATGCTGATCGATGACGGCGACGCAGTCGATGCGATGCGCCGCCTCGCAGAGGGGGCGGGCGATGACGTGCCGCTTGTCGCCGGTGAATCGGGCGCGGCGGGTTTCGCAGGCCTTTGCGTATTGATGCGAAACGACGAATTCGCGCGCGCGGCAGGCCTGGATCGCAACGCGCGCGTGCTCGTCATCAACACGGAAGGCGCGACGGCGCCCGCCGCTTATGCGCAGTTCGTCGGCGAATCGGCGCAAGAGGTGAATGCGCGTCAGCAGGTGTGGAAGCAAAGCTGCGTCCGCTAACAGGCGCACCCGAATCCGATCGACAAGGACAACCGATATGGAAAGCACGCTGCAGGGACAATTGAAGAGCTGGCGCCAGCATCTGCATCAATATCCCGAGACGGGTTTCGAAGAGGTCAACACGTCCGACTATGTCGCGAACATTCTTGCGACCTTGGGGCTCGACGTGCATCGCGGCATCGGTGGAACGGGGCTGGTTGCGAATCTGACGGTCGGCGACGGCGAACGTGCGATCGGACTGCGCGCCGATATGGACGCGCTGAACATCACCGAGCACGCGCCCGCGCGCACGCATGCATCGCGTACGCCGGGAAAGATGCACGCGTGCGGACACGACGGGCATATGTCGATGATTCTCGGCGCAGCGCGGCTGCTTGCCGAGCGGCGCGATTTCAACGGCACGGTGCGTTTCATTTTCCAGCCCGCGGAAGAACATGGACGCGGTGCGAAAGCGATGATGGCGGATGGACTGTTCGAGCGCTTTCCCGTCGATGCCATTTTCGGCGCACACAATATGCCCGGCATGCGCGCCGGAACATTTGCGACGCGCGCGGGCGGCATCATGGCGAGCGAAGATAACTTCGTGATTCACATCAAGGGACTCGGCACGCACGCGGCGCGTCCGCATATGGGCAACGATCCCATCGTCATCGCATCGCAGATCGTGCTCGCATTGCAGACGATCGTGTCGCGCAATCTTGATCCGGGTCTGCAAGCGGTAATCTCTTGCACGGAGTTCATTACGGATGGACTCAGAAACGTGATCCCGTCGAACGTGACTATCAAGGGCGATACGCGCAGTTATTCGCGTGAAGTGCAGACGCTGCTCGAAACGCGCATGCGGGAAGTGAGCGAAGGCATCTGCCGGGCGCACGGTGCGGATTGCACGTTCGAATACACGCACGAGTTCGCGCCGACGGTGAACTCCGCACAATTCGTCGATGTGGCGGCGAGCGCGGCACGCAATATCGCGGGTCCAGAAAACGTCGACGCCAACGTGCCGCCAATGATGATCTCCGAAGACTTCGGTGCGTTCCTGCAGGCCGTGCCCGGTAACTTCATCTTCATCGGCAATGGCGAGTCGGCGGAGAAGGGCGGCGTGCCTTTGCACAACGCAACCTACGATTTCAACGACGATATCCTGTTGACAGGCGCGCGATATTTCGCGGAGCTTGCGCGTCTCGAACTGCCTGGCAATCACGCATAAAAGCCGCCCGTAAGACACAGTAAGGACGCCGTTTGAATCGTTGCGCCGGAAAACACTCTCACTTTATTTGGGGGAGTGTTTGATGAAAAAAACCGTATCTGTGTTGTTGCTTGCCGCTTCGTGTGTCGTTGCTCAAACTCAGGCGTTCGCGCAATACGCGCCGGGCGATGACGGCGGCCCGGGCCGTCATCCCGCTGCCGACGAGCGCGGCGGTCCCGATGGTGGCCTCGGCGGCCCCGGCGGTCCACAACACGCTGGCGGCCCGGTTCGCGCCGATGCGTCGCATCGTCCTGTGCCGCACCGCGACTGGCATCGCGGCGACCGCTTGCCGCCCGACTTTCGCGGTCCGCAATATGTCGTCGACGATTGGCGTGGGTATGAGCTTCAGCCGCCGCCGTCAGGTTATCAATGGGTGCAGGTCAATGGCGACTTCGTGCTCGCCGCGATCGCGACGGGCGTGATTTCGAGCATCCTGCTCGCACCGCATCGTTGATTCATGAAAAATGCCGCCCATTGTTGGCGGCATTTCGTTTAGACACTGCGTGAGAGAAGAAGCGCAGTCAGGCTTCGCGCCCGAACGTCAGCGTCACGCGAAACCCGCCATCGGGCGCGTTATCGCATTCGAACTGTCCACCGTTATAGCGCGTGAGCCGCCGCACGATCGCGAGGCCGAGGCCGCAATGCGCGTCGCCGCCGCGCGCCGGATCGAGCCGCGTGAACGGCTGCAATGCGCGTTCGAGCTGTTCGCGTGGAATGCCACGTCCATGATCGCGCACGATGAGCGTGTAGACGCCGTTATGCGCGGACGTCGAAATCTGGACGGGCGGCTCACCGTAGTTCATCGCGTTTTCGATCAGATTCGACAGTATCCGGTCGAGGTCAACGAGCGGCAGATTGAAGCCATCACCCGCATTCAGATGCAGACGCACGAGCGCTTCGTCGTCGAGTCCGTCGCCATAGTGACGGCGGCAATGCGCATCGACATTCGCGTGCGGAGATGGGTCGGCCGTATCGCGCGCATAGTCGAGAAACTGCGTGACGATGCGCGACAGCGACTCGGCGTCGCGCAGGAAGCCGCTGCGGTTCGCCGCGTCGGGCAACAGGTCCGCGCGCACCTGCATGCGCGTGATCGGCGCGCGCAGATCGTGCGCGACGCCCGCCAGCATCACAGCGCGTTCCTGCTCGGACTGCGCGAGCTCGCGCATCATCTGGTTGAAGTCGCCGATCAGCGCGCGCATTTCGGCGGGACCGCTCTGCGTCACGGGCGGCACGCGCCGGCCGACTCTGAATTCGCGCGCCGCGTCCGCCAGCCTGTGCAACGGACGCTGAAACTGCCACGCGGCCAGCAGCGCCGCGCAAACGGCCAGCACCAACATCACCAGCGAAGAGCCGAGAAAGCGCATGCCCGGCAGATTCGCGTTGCGCATGAAGAGCCAGTACGGCTCGTTGCCGTACCGTATCCACAGCGAGCCCGTGTGCGGATCGAACACGACGCGGCTGCCTTCGGGCATGCGCGGCAACAGATCATGCTCGAATGGCGCGTTGGAGCCCTCGCACTGGTTCGGACAACCCAGGCGGATCGCGTCCGCATCGGGGACATATTCGATGCCGAGCGTCTGCGCGACGTGTCGCGCGGCTGCCTCGCCATCGTGTTTGGCCTGCACGGCCAGCAGCACGTCGCGGCGCGCATGCTCGGCGTCGATATGGCCGCGGTCGCGGTCGACGACGAACAGCGACGTCACGTGTACGGCCACGATCAGGCCGACCGTCAGCGTCGCGAGACGGCCGAAAAGCGTATTGAACGGGTTTTTCATCGCGATGCGTTGTCGTCGCCTTCGCTAGCGTCGCCGCCATCGCCGACCTCACCGCCTTCGCCAGGCACGAACATATAGCCGATGCCGCGCATCGTCTGAATGCGGCGCGGCGCAGCGGGGTCGTCTTCGAGCAGACGCCGCAGACGCCACACGGGCACGTCGATGCCGCGTTCCGTCACTTCCGAATCCGGGCCGTGCAGCAGATCGACGATGCGCGTGCGCGACAGCGTTTCCATCGGATGCTGCGCGAAGACTTCAAGCAACGCGTACTCGCTGCCCGTCAGCTTGACGGGTTCGTTGTCGCAAAAGAGCGTGCGCGAAGCGAAGTCGAGCCGGAAGCGTCCGAACACGAGCGCCTCGCGATGCTCGGCAGGCGGCGCTTCCGGATGCAGCTTATGGCGGCGCAGCACGGCATGAATGCGCGCGAGCAATTCCTGCGGCATGAACGGCTTGCCGAGATAATCGTCCGCGCCGAGTTCAAGGCCGATCACGCGATCGACGCCATCGGCGCGCGCCGTCAGCATGACGACGGGAATCGTGTCGCCGCTCGCGCGCAACTGCTTGAGCGCGGTGAGCCCATCGACGCCGGGCATCATCAGGTCGAGCACGATGATCGACGGACGCTCGCGTTCGAGCCTGCGCGCGAGATGCGTGGCGTCGTGCAGCACCGAGAATTCGATACCGCGTTGCTGGAAGAAGTTGCGAAGCAGGTCGCGCAGGTCGGCGTCGTCGTCGACGAGCAGCACCTGGATGGGTGTGTCGGGCATGGTGTGAGCAGGCTGCGCCGGCGCTTTGCCGCGTTGGGCGGGGCAGCGTCGTTGCCGCCAGGTATCGGATGTGCGTATGACTATAGCGCAACGCGGTGCGGCCCCGGTTCGGGGGACTTAGCAAGTCTTACCAAGTCTTAACGGATTCCGGCGGCGGTCTCCGACGCCGCGCAATCAGGCGCGAGCGGGTTCGAACGCGGTGAATGTGGTGTTTGCGCCCACGCACCGCAGCGCCGAAGCAAGCGTCTGCTCTGCTTCAAGATCGGCGCGCGACTCGGCCGACATCAACAATCGCTTGTGCAAAAACCCGGTCAGCGCCGCGTGAATGAAACCAGCGGCCGCGCGCGTATCGACGTCGGGCGGCAACTGTCCGCGCAGCGACGCGGCCCTTAGCGCGGCATCGATCTGCGCTTCGGCGCGCAATGCGGCCATCGCGACGCGCTCATAAAACGCAGCCGTCTCTGCCGTCACTTCGCACTTCGTCAGCGCGATGCTATATAGACGCCGCGCGCGCCGCAGATACAACGCGTCGCGCAAGCGCTGAAGCAATTGCGCATGCAGATGCTGCAACGGATCGGCGTCCTGCTCGCACGACTGCACGACGAATGGATCGAGCGGCATGTCCGCGCACTCGTAGATCGCCTGAAACACGGCCTCCTTGTTCCTGAAGTGTCCGTAGACGGCGCCGCGCGTCACGCCCGCTTCCGACGCAATGTCTTCCAGCGCCGCGCGCGCAAAGCCACGCACAAAGAACACGCGCTCGGCGGCGTCGATGATCTTTGCCCGCGTGTCGAGCGCCTGTTGCTTCGTTCGTCCCATGACGGGTGCCTTTTCTCCTGCCGTTCGGCGCCGCGCACGCAAATCCGCGCAGCGACCGTGTGAATCACGCGGCCATCGTAGTCGGCGCGACGCCGCGTTGGATTAACAAGTCTTACGGCAGCCTGGTGGCTGTAACCCGAGAAAGGCGAACAACCCCTATCGTCACGACCTTATCGTGTCGGTGCGTGTTGGATCAACACTCGTTGCGCGCCGGCCCCGTTCAATTCAAACAACTTTGTACGATGCCAGCGCTATTAAAGAACCGTAACTTTCGTATGCTCGCGGCCACGGCTGCGATCTCCGCTGTAATCCCGTTCCTCGCCGCGTGCAGCGACAAGCCCGCGGCACCGCCTCAACAGACGCCCGAAGTCGGCGTCGTCAGCATCAAGCCGACGGGCGTGCCCGTGACCGTCGAATTGCCGGGTCGCGTGAGCGCGCATCTCGTGGCTGAAGTGCGAGCCCGCGTCGACGGCATCGTGCTGAAGCGCGAGTTCACGGAAGGCAGCGAAGTCAAGGCGGGACAGACGCTCTACAAGATCGATCCCGCGCCGTACATCGCCTCATTGAACAGCGCGAAGGCGACGCTCGCGAAGGCTCAAGCCACGCTCGTGTCGACGCATGCGGAAGCCGAGCGCTACAAGGTGCTGGTCGCAGCGAACGCGATCAGCAAGCAGGACTACGACAACGCTGTCGCCTCAGAAGGCCAGGCCGCCGCCGATGTTGCATCGGGCAAGGCCGCCGTCGAAACGGCGCAAATCAGCGTCGGCTATACCGACGTGACCTCGCCGATTTCGGGGCGCATCGGCAAGTCGTCGGTGACGGAAGGCGCGTATGTGCAGTCGAGCGCGGCAACGCTGCTTGCCACTGTGCAACAGCTCGATCCCGTCTACGTGGACCTCACGCAATCGAGTCTGGTCGGCCTCAAGCTGCGCCGCGACGCGCAGGAAGGGCGGCTCAAGACGAGCGGCCCGAACGCGGCGAAAGTCACGCTGATTCTCGAAGACGGCCGTCCGTATGGCGGCACGGGCAAGCTCGAATTCTCCGACGTCACCGTCGACCAGACCACCGGCTCCGTCACCGTGCGCGCGCTGTTCGACAACGCGCAGCGCGTGTTGCTGCCGGGCATGTACGTGCGCGCGAAGATCGAGGAAGGCATCAACGAACAGGCGTACCTCGTGCCGCAACAGGGCGTCACGCACGACCAGAAGGGCGACCCGACGGCGCTGGTGGTGGGCGCCGACGGCAAGGTCGCGACGCGACAACTGGTGACATCGGGCACGTACGGCGCGAACTGGGTGGTCGAGAGCGGCCTTCAAACGGGCGACCGCGTGATCGTGCAAGGCGTCGACAAGGTGCGTCCCGGCATGACGGTGAAAACGGTTGACGCGCAATTGCCTGGCACCGACCCGGCAGCACAAACAGCAGCCGCAGCGCCCGCATCCGACGCGCACAGCGCGCAGTAACGAGGGCGTTTAAATGGCAAAGTTCTTTATCGACCGGCCTATCTTTGCATGGGTCATCGCAATCATTCTGATGCTCGCGGGCGTCGCTTCGATCTTCAATCTACCCGTCGCGCAGTATCCGACCATCGCACCGCCCGCGGTGCAGATCAGCGCGACGTATCCGGGCGCATCGGCGAAAACGGTTGAAAATACCGTTACGCAGGTGATCGAGCAGCAGATGAGCGGTCTCGACCATCTGCTCTACATGTCGTCATCGAGCGACGACTCCGGCAACGCGACGATTACGCTGACCTTCGCGGCGGGCACCAATCCCGACATCGCGCAGGTGCAGGTGCAGAACAAGCTGCAGCTCGCGACGCCGCTGTTGCCCGAAAGCGTGCAGCAGCAGGGCACGAAGGTCACGAAGTCGAGCAGCAGCTTCCTGCTGGTGATGGCGTTCGTATCGACGGACGGCAGCATGGACCGCTACGATCTTGCGAACTATGTGGCATCGCATGTCGAAGATCCGGTGAGCCGTGTCGACGGCGTCGGCACTGTGCAGCTTTTCGGCTCGCAGTTCGCGATGCGCGTCTGGCTCGACGCGAACAAGCTGAACCAGTACAGCCTCACGCCTGTTGACGTGGAAACCGCGTTGACGAATCAAAACGTGCAGGTCGCAGCAGGTTCGCTCGGCGGCACGCCTGCCGTGCCCGGCCAGGTATTGCAGGCGACCATCACGCAGGCGACCTTGCTGCAAACCCAGGAACAGTTCGGCAACGTACTGCTGAAAGTGAATCAGGACGGCTCGCAGGTGCGCATCAAGGATGTCGCGCGCATCGATCTGGGCGGCGAGAACTACAACTTCGACACCAAGTACAACGGCCAGCCGACAGCGGGCTTCGGCATCCAGCTCGCGACGGGCGCGAACGCGCTGCAGACGGCGAGGCTGGTGCGCGCGAAGATCGACGCACTGTCGAAGAACTTCCCGCATGGTCTCGTCGTGCAGTATCCGTACGATACGACGCCGTTCGTGAAGATGTCGATCGAAGAAGTGGTGAAGACACTGCTCGAGGGCATCGTGCTGGTGTTCCTCGTGATGTATCTGTTCCTGCAGAACCTGCGTGCAACGCTGATCCCGACGATTGCCGTGCCTGTGGTGCTGCTCGGCACGTTCGCGATCATGAGCGCGGCGGGCTTCTCGATCAACACGCTGTCGATGTTCGGTCTCGTGCTCGCCATCGGCCTGCTGGTGGACGATGCGATCGTGGTGGTCGAGAACGTCGAGCGCGTGATGTCCGAAGAAGGGCTATCGCCAAGAGAGGCTACCCGCAAGGCGATGGGTCAGATCACCGGCGCGCTGGTCGGCGTTGCGCTGGTGCTGTCGGCGGTGTTCGTGCCTGTCGCGTTCTCGGGCGGATCGGTCGGCGCGATCTACCGGCAGTTCTCGCTGACTATCGTGGCGGCGATGGTGCTGTCCGTGCTGGTCGCGCTTGTTCTCACACCCGCACTGTGCGCGACGATCCTCAAACCGATCCCGAAGGGGCATCACGGCACGAGGACGGGCTTCTTTGGCTGGTTCAACCGCACGTTCGACAACGGCCGCGACAAGTACCACTCGGGCGTGCAGCATGTGATCCGCCGTTCGGGGCGCTGGCTCGTGCTGTATCTCGCGGTGATCGTCGCCGTCGGTTTCCTGTTCATGCGCCTGCCGAAGTCGTTCCTGCCCGATGAAGATCAGGGCACGATGTTCGTGCTGGTCCAGACGCCGCCCGGCTCGACGCAGGAGACCACGGCACGCACGCTGAAGAACGTCACCGACTATCTGCTTCACGACGAAAAAGACATTGTCGACTCGGTGTTTACCGTGAACGGTTTCAGCTTCGCGGGCCGCGGACAGAACGCGGGTATCGCGTTCGTGCGGATGAAGGACTACTCGCAACGCCAGCATGCGAACCAGAAAGTGCAGGCGCTGGTAGGCCGCGTGTTCGCGCACTACGCGTCGTACAAAGACGCGACCGTGCTCGCCGTGAACCCGCCGTCGATTCCCGAACTCGGCACCGCATCCGGCTTCGACTTCGAACTGACGGACAACGCCGGTCTCGGCCACGACGCGCTGATGGCCGCGCGCAACCAGTTGCTCGGGATGGCCGCGAAAGATCCGTCGCTGGCGCTGGTGCGTCCGAACGGGCTGTCGGATACGCCGCAGTTCAAGGTCGATATCGACCGCGAGAAAGCGCAGGCGCTCGGCGTCACTGTGTCGGACATCGACCAGACGTTCTCGATTGCATGGGCGTCGGCGTACGTGAACAACTTCCTCGATACCGATGGCCGGATCAAGAAGGTCTATCTGCAAGGCGACGCGCCGTTCCGCATGACGCCCGAGGACATGAGCAAGTGGTACGTGCGCGGCAGTTCCGGTTCGATGATGCCGCTGACGTCGGTGGCGTCGGGACACTGGGTCTACGGCTCGCCGAAGCTCGAACGCTATAACGGCATCTCGTCGGTCGAAATCCAGGGGCAGGCATCCGCAGGCAAGAGCACGGGCCAGGCGATGACCGCGATGGAGGCGCTCGCCGTGAAGCTGCCGCAAGGCATCGGCTACGAATGGACGGGACTGTCGTTCCAGGAACGGCAGTCGGGCTCGCAGGCGCCGATTCTCTACGGCATTTCGATCCTCGTCGTGTTCCTGTGTCTCGCCGCGTTGTACGAAAGCTGGTCGATCCCGTTCGCGGTGATTCTCGTCGTGCCGCTCGGCGTGATCGGCGCATTGCTCGCTGTGACGATGCGCGGACTGGAGAACGACGTGTTCTTCCAGGTCGGCTTGCTGACCACGGTCGGTCTGTCCGCGAAGAACGCGATTCTGATCGTCGAGTTTGCGCGCGAATTGCAGATCAAAGAAGGCATGACGGCCGTGCAGGCCGCGCTCGAAGCCGCGCGTTTGCGGCTGCGCCCGATCCTGATGACGTCGCTGGCGTTCGTGCTCGGCGTGCTGCCGCTCGCGATCAGCAACGGCGCCGGTTCGTCGAGCCAGCACGCAATCGGTACGGGCGTGATCGGCGGGATGATGACGGCCACGTTCCTCGCCGTTTTCATGATCCCGATGTTCTACGTCGTGATCCGCGAGAAGTTCTCGCGCGACGGCTCGACACCGCATGGCGCCGAACACGACGTCGAAGAAGAAACGGCCCAGTAAGGACAAGCATATGAACAGAACACTACTGACGACGCTCGCCGCCGCGCTCTTCGCGACGGGTTGCACGCTCGCGCCGACTTATGAGCGCCCGGCCGCGCCCGTTGCGGCGACCTTTCCGCAAGGCGGCGTCTACGACAACCAGCCCGCGAAGGGCACGGCGACGCGTACGGCGAACGATCATGCCGCGAGCGATATCGGCTGGCGCGAGTTCTTCGTCGATCCGCGTCTGCAACGTCTGATCGAACTCGCGTTGCAGAACAACCGCGACTTGCGTGTGTCGGCGCTCAAGGTCGAAGAAGCACGCGCGCAATACCGGATTCAGCGCGCCGATCTGATGCCGTCGCTTTCCGTCGATGGCACGGGCACGCGGAGTCGCACGCCGAAGGACCTGTCGTACGTCGGCAAGGCGACCGTGGGCGCCGACTATCAGGTGGCGGCGAGCGCTTCGTGGGAACTCGATTTCTTCGGCAAGGTGCGCAGCCTCACCGAGCAGACGCTGCAGACGTACTTCTCGACGGCGCAAGCGCGCAAGGCGGCAGAGATCCTGCTCGTCTCGCAAGTCGCCGATCAATACCTGACGCTCGTCGCCTACGACGAAATGCTGGCAAGCACGAAGAACACGTACGACACGGCGCGCCGCTCGTACGAACTGACGAAGCTCCAGTACGACACGGGCACCGGCTCCGAACTGGATCTGCGCGAAGCGGCGGGCACGATGCAGCAGGCGCAGGCGAACTACGAAAGCCAGCAGCGCTCGCGCGCGCAGGCGGAGAATGCGCTCGTGCTGCTGGTCGGCGCGCCGCTGCCTGCCGACCTGCCGCAAGGCTTGCCGCTCGCCAGCCAACAACTACTTGCGGACGTTCCGGCGGGCTTGCCGTCTGATTTGCTGACGCGGCGTCCCGACATCATGGAAGCCGAAGCGACGCTGATCGGCGCGAATGCGAACATCGGCGCGGCGCGCGCGGCGTTCTTCCCGAGCATCTCGCTGACGGGCGACTTCGGCACGGCGAGCGCGAGCCTCGGCACGCTCTTCAAGCCAGGGCAGCTCGCATGGAGCTTCGGGCCGACGATCTCGGTGCCGATTTTCAAGGGCGGCGAGAACCGCGCGAACCTCGATCTCGCGAAGCTCGAAAAGAACGTCGCTGTCGCGCAGTATGAGAAGGCGATCCAGACGGCGTTCCGCGAAGTCTCAGACGGGCTGGCGGCGCGCGGCACCTACGACCGGCAGATCAAGGCGTTGCAGGAGAACGTCGAGTCGCAGCAGCGCCGCTATGATCTGTCGGATCTGCGCTATCGCGACGGCGTGGACAGTTATCTGAACGTGCTGACGGCGCAGAACGATCTGTATTCGGCGCAACAGTCGCTGATTACGGCGTCGCTGAACCGGCTGACGAATCTCGTCGATCTCTATCAGTATCTTGGCGGCGGCTGGATCGAGCGCACGGGCGACACGCCCCGTTCCGCCGATGCACCCTACGCGCAGCAAGCCGCGCAGCCTCAACAGCCCACGCGCGTCGCCGCGCAGCCGTAACACGCAGAAACATCTGCTAAGCGCGCTAAACCTGGGCGCGCGTTCCCGTTGCTACATTCCCCTTCATCTCCTGAGCAACCGCCAATCCTCGCGTGAGGTGCGCGCTGCTTTCCGGCGACGCCCGCGTGGCGTCGTTCTTTTATTCCGTTTGGCAATCCGTTGAACGGCCTGAGCGCCGACAAATCTCCGCGTGAAATTCAATCGTCCAATCCGTCGTGTGTTGATTGCCGCAGGCATCGTTGCTGCTGGCGTTATCGTCTGGCAGGCGTTCGCTGCGCTTCACAAGCCGCCGCATTCCGTTGCACAAGTCACGCCTGTCACCATCGGCACGGTGACGCGCGCCGACGTGCCGCTGCAACTCGATGCGCTCGGCACCGTCACGCCGCGCGCGACCGTCACCGTGAAAACGCAGGTCAACGGCACGCTCGAAGCGATGCTCGTGAAGGAAGGCCAGCGCGTGAAAGCGGGTCAGCCGATTGCGCGGATCGACTCGCGCGCGCTGCGTGCCCAGTTGCTCGAAGCGCAAGGCACGCTCGAACACGATGAAGCGCTGCTTGCCAACGCACGCGCCGATTTGACGCGTTACGAAAGCCTGATCGACGGCGGCTCGATTTCGCATCAGACGCTCGACACGCAGCGCGCGACGCTGCGCCAGTACCAAGGCACCGTCAAGGCGGATCAGGGCAGCGTGGCGAATCTGCGCGTGCAGGTCGGCTACTGCGAGATCGTCGCGCCGATGGACGGCACGATCGGCCTGCTGTCCACCGACGCCGGCAACTACGTGACGACGAGCGACACGACGGGCATAGCGACCATCACCAGCGACTCACCGACCACTGTCGTCTACGCGTTGCCCGAAGACAAGACGGGCGACGTGGTCGATGCATTCCATGACAAGGGCGCGTTGTCCGTCGAGATTTTCGCGCGCGACAAGCGCACCGTGCTCGATCACGCGACGCTCGCCGCCATCGACAACCAGGCAGACACGACGACAGGCACGGTCAAGCTGAAGGCGAGCGCGCCGAACCGCGACGGCCGGCTGTTCCCGAACCGCTTCGTCAACGTGCGTATGACGGTCGGTACCTTGCACGGCGCGTTGACCGTGCCGACGGTCGCGATCCAGCACGGCGCATCGGGCGATTTCGTGCTGACGCTGAGCGCCGCCGACGCGAAGCAGGGCGAAGGCAAGGTCGCGCTGCGCCGCGTGACGGCGGGCGTCGCTTACAACGACGCGACCGTCGTCGAACAAGGCGGTCTCAAGGAGGGCGACACGATCGTGCTGGATGGCGCGGACAAGCTCGACGACGGCAGCGCCGTGAAGATCGTTCGCCCCTGACGCGCGCTTCCGAACCAAAAGATACCGATGGATATTTCCCGCCCGTTCATCCGCCGTCCTGTCGCGACGGGTCTGATGACGCTTGCACTGCTGCTGATCGGCCTGATCGCTTACCGGCTGATGCCGGTTTCGGCGTTGCCCGAAATCGACTACCCGACGATCCAGGTCTACACGCAGTATCCCGGCGCATCGCCCGATGTGATCAGCACCTCCGTCACCGCGCCGCTCGAAAAGCAGTTCGGGCAGATGGCGGGGCTCAAGCGCATGAATTCGACGAGTTCGCTCGGCGTGTCGCTCGTCACGTTGCAGTTCCAGACGTCGACCAATCTCGACGAAGCCGAACAGGAAGTGCAGGCCGCGATCAATAGCGCGAACAGCACGCTGCCGACGAACCTGCCTTATCCGCCCGTCTACAGCAAGGTCAATCCCGCCGATACGGCCGTGCTCACGCTCGCCGTCACATCCGATGCGTTGCCGCTTACGCGCGTCGAGGACCTCACGGATACACGCATTGCGCAGAAGCTCTCGCAGGTGTCGGGCGTCGGGCTCGTCACGCTGTCGGGCGGCGCGCGGCCTGCCGTGCGCGTGCAGACCGACACGCGGGCGCTCAACGCGATGGGTCTGTCGCTCGAGGATGTGCGTACGGCTGTCGGCGACGCGAACGTGAACAGCGCGAAAGGCACGATCGACGGCCCGTTGCAGGCCTTCACGATCGACGCGAACGACCAGCTCACGT
Source organism: Paraburkholderia sp. SIMBA_054 (assembly GCF_046534875.1). Lineage (NCBI taxonomy): Bacteria > Pseudomonadati > Pseudomonadota > Betaproteobacteria > Burkholderiales > Burkholderiaceae > Paraburkholderia > Paraburkholderia sp. SIMBA_054. The sequence continues at coordinate 24,425 of NZ_JAWRXV010000018.1, forward strand.
CCGCCGCCGATTACACGGACCTCGTGCTCTCGTATCGCAACAGCGCGCCCGTGCGTCTCGCGGATGTCGCGAAGATTTCGGAGACGGCTGAAAATCCGCGCCAAGCCGCATGGAGCGGCGCGACGCCCGCGATCATCATCAATGTGCAGCGACAGCCGGGCGCGAACGTGATCGACGTCGTCGACCGGATCGAAGCGCTGTTGCCGCAACTGCGCGCGTCGTTGCCGGCGACCGTGAAGATCAGCGTGCTCAGCGACCGCACGCAGACCATCCGCGCTTCCGTGCATGACGTGAAGATGGAACTGGCCGCGGCGATCGCGCTCGTCGTGATGGTCGTGTTCGTGTTCCTGCGGCGGCTCGAGTTCACGCTGATTCCCGCCGTGACCGTGCCGTTCGCGCTGGTCGGCACGGTGGCGGGCATCTACGCGCTCGGCTTTTCCGTCAACAACCTCACGTTGATGGCGCTGACGGTGGCGACGGGTTTCGTGGTCGATGACGCGATCGTGATGCTCGAAAACGTGATGCGCCACATCGAGAATGGCGAGACGCCTTTGGACGCGGCGTTAAAGGGCGCGCGGCAGATCGGCTTCACGATCCTGTCGATCTCGGTGGCGCTCGTTGCCGTGCTGATTCCGCTGTTCTTCATGCCCGATGTGATCGGCCGGTTGTTCCGCGAGTTTGCGCTGACGCTGGCGATTGCGATCGTGATTTCCGCCTGGGTCTCGTTGACGCTCACGCCGATGATGGCCGCCCGCATGCTGCGCGCCGATCACGCCGCGAGCGACAGCGATGCCGCCGCAAAGGACTGGCTCGCGCGTTTGAATCGTGGCTATCTGCGTGCGCTCGATTGGGCGTTCGGGCATCGCCTGGTGGTGCTGCTGGTTGTCGCCGCCGCGACGCTGCTGACAGTCGTGCTGTTCGTGGTGCTGCCGAAGGGTTTGTTCCCGGTGCAGGACACGGGCTTGATCGAAGGGATTTCGCTGGGTTCGCCGCGCGCGTCGTTCGAGCGGATGGCGGCTTCGACGCGCACGCTGGCGGGCCGCGTCGCGAACGATAGTGCGGTGGCCAATGTGTCGTCGTTCGTCGGCATCGACCAGAACAATCCGACCATCAACCAGGGCCGTATGCTCATCAGCCTGAAGGATGGGGATTCGAGCCGCGCCGTGATTCAAAGACTCACGCAAGACGCGGCGCAGCGCGCCGACCTGAAGCTCTATCTGCATCCCGTGCAGGACTTGACGCTTGACGATCAGATCAACGCGAACAGTTACCGCGTCGGCGTGCAGGCTACTGATCGCGCCGAACTCAATGAATGGACGCAGCGTTTGCTCGCTGCGCTGCGCGCCGACCCGCTTTTCACCGACGTGCAAAGCCAGGCGCAACAGCAAGGCAACGTGCTGAAGTTCGACTTCGATCGCGCGACGGCGTCGAGGCTCGGCCTCACCGCGCAGGACATCGACAACGCGCTCTACGACGCGTTCGGCGATAGGCAGATTTCGACTATCTATACGCACGTGAACCAGTATCACGTGACGTTGGGCGCGGACGTGCGGCTGGTCGGCGAGTCGCCGCTCGCGTTGCTCGACGGGCTGTATGTGGGCACGACGAGCGCCTCATCGACTACTTCTTCCACTTCGACATCGACAAGCACATCGACGTCGCTTTCGCCGCTGTCGAGCATCGCGACCGCGACAGTCGGCGCTGCGCCGTTGACGATTCAACGCCAGGCACAGTTTCCATACGCGGACGTGTCGTTCAATCTCGCGGATGGCGTGACGCTCGGCACGGCCATCGACCGTATCGAAGCGATCGAAGCGAAGCTGAACCCGCCCGCAAGCGTGCAGATGAACCTTGAAGGCGCGGCGCAGCTTTACAGCACGTCGCTCGGAAACGAAGCCTTGCTGCTGGTCGGCGCGCTGATCGCCGTGTATATCCTGCTCGGCATTCTGTACGAAAGCCTCATCCATCCGCTGACGATTCTGTCGACGCTGCCTTCCGCCGCGTGCGGCGCGCTCGCGGCGCTGTTGTTCTGCGGCGGCGAGCTGGACATCATCGGTCTGATCGGCATCGTGCTGCTGATCGGCATCGTGATGAAGAACGCGATCATGATGGTCGACTTCGCGCTCGAACAGGAGCGCACGCTCGGCCTCACCGCGCATGACGCGATGCGCCGCGCGTGCGAACTGCGCTTCCGGCCGATCCTGATGACGACCTGCGCGTCGCTGTTCGGCGCGCTGCCGCTCGCGCTCGGCACGGGCATGGGCCACGAGTTGCGGCAGCCGCTCGGTATTGCGATTATCGGCGGGCTGGTCGTGAGTCAGTTGCTCACGCTGTTTTCGACGCCCGTGATCTTCCTCGCGCTGCATCGTCTCGCAACGCGCGCCGCGATCACGCCGTCCGGCGATACGAACGCGAGCTAAAGCATGAATCTGTCCGCTCCGTTCATTCGCCGTCCCGTCGGCACGATGCTGCTTGCGATTGGTCTCGCGCTATTCGGCATCGTCGCGTTCCGGCTGCTGCCTGTCGCCGCGTTGCCGTCGGTGGATTTTCCTGTCGTGATGGTCAGCGCGACGCTTTCGGGTGCGAACCCCGATACGGTCGCCAAGACCGTGACGGCGCCGCTCGAACGCGCCTTCGGTTCAATTGCGGGCCTCACGCAGATGACGTCGCAAAGCTCCTCGGGTTCGTCGCAGATCGTGTTGCAGTTCGATCTGAACCGCGACATCGACGGCGCCGCGCGCGACGTGCAGGCGGCGATCAACGCCGCGCGCAGCAATCTGCCCACGACGCTCACGCAAACGCCGACCTATCGCAAGATGAATCCGGCTGCCGCGCCCGTGATGATCGTCGGGCTGACGTCGGATACGGTGGGCGTCGGGCAGATGTACGACTATGCGTCGTCGGTGCTGCAACAGAAGCTGCTGCAGGTGCAAGGCGTCGGCGATGTGACTGTGGGCGGCGGCGCGCTGCCGGCGGTGCGCGTCGAACTGAATCCCGATCAGTTGAGCCACTACGGCATCGCGCTCGACTCTGTCCGCACTGCGTTGGCCAACGCGAGCGTCGATCTGCCGAAGGGCGCCGTCAGCATGAACGGCGAGCACTATGTGCTGGGCGCGAACGATCAGTTGATGGAACCCGCTGACTACAAGCCGCTCGTGATCCGCACGCACGACGGCACGGTCGTGCATGTCACCGATGTCGCCCAAGTGGTGAAGTCGACGGAAGACCTGCGCAACTATGGCCTCGCGAACGGAAAGCCGGCGGTGCTGCTGATCTTGTCGAAGCAGCCGAACGCGAACGTGATCAAGACCGTCGACGCGATTCGCGCCACGCTGCCGCAACTCGCCGCGAGCCTGCCGTCGACGGTCAAGCTGAACGTCGTGCTGGACGGCACGCAGACGATCCGCTCGTCGGTGTTCGACGTTGAAGTCTCGCTGCTGGCGGCTGTGCTGCTGGTGACGGCTGTTTCATACGCGTTCTTCCGCGACTGGCGCAGCACGCTGATCCCGGCGATCACGGTGCCACTCGCGCTCGCGGGCACCTTCACCGCGATGTACTTCCTTGGCTACAGCCTGAACAACCTGTCGCTGATGGCGCTGACGATCTCGACCGGCTTCGTGGTCGACGACGCGATCGTCGTCGTCGAAAACATCATGCGGCATCTGGATCAGGGCAAGTCGCCGCTCGCTGCCGCGCTCGACGGCACGCGCGAAGTCGGCTTCACGGTGCTGACGATCAGCGTGTCGCTGGTGGTCGTGTTTCTGCCGCTCATCATGATGAGCGGTCTGGTTGGGCGGCTGTTCCGCGAGTTCTCGGTGTCGCTCGCGATTGCGATTCTGATTTCAATGGTGATCTCGCTTACGCTCGCGCCCACGCTTGGACGCTTGTTGTTGCGCCATGTTCCGCACAAGCAGAGCGAAGGCGCGGTCGGGCCGCGCGTCGAACGCGCTTATGGCCGCAGTCTGCGTTGGGCGCTGCGTCATCCGAAGACGATGCTTGCCGTCACCGTGTTCCTGCTGTTCGCCAATGTCGGCATGGTGGCCGTGATGCCGAAAGGCTTTTTCCCGATCGAAGACACGGGGCGGCTGATGGGCAACGTTCAGGCGTCGCAGAGCATTTCGTTTCAGGCGATGAAGCAGAAGTTCGATGAGATCAACAAGCGCATTCTGCAGAACCCGGATGTGCAATCGGTGTCGGGCTACGTCGGCGGGCGCAATGCGGTGAGCAACAGCATGATGTTCATTACGCTCAAGCCGCTGTCGGAGCGCAAGCATAGTGCCGATCAGGTGATCGCCGATCTGAGCCATCGCACGGCCGACATTCCCGGCGTGCGCCTGTTGATGCAATCGGCGCAGGATCTGATGTTCGGCGCGCGGCAAAGCTCGGCGCAGTTTCAGTACGCGGTGACGGCGGAGAACCAGGACGAGCTGGATACGTGGGTGCCGCGCATCGAGGCGAAGCTGCGCGCGTTGCCGCAACTGCGCGACGTGAACGCCGACGTGCAAAGCGCGAGTCTTTCGATGATGCTGCAAGTGAATCGCGACGCGGCGGCGCGCATGGGCGTGCCGTTCGAAGCAATCGACGATGCATTGAACGACGCGTTCAGCCAGCGCCAGATTGCGACGGTTTACGGCCCGGCGAACCAGTATCACGTGGTGATGGAAGTGGCGCCGCAGTACTGGCAAGACCCGAAGACGCTTGACACGCTGTACGTGCCAGCGACGAACGCGACCAGTACGTCCACTGCATCTTCATCAACGAACGCAACGCTCGTCCCATTGTCCGCGCTCGCAACGCGCACACTGGCGCACGCGCCCGTCACGATCGCGCACGACAACCAGTTCCCCGCTGTCACGCTGTCGTACAACCTGCGCGAAGGCGTGTCGATGAGCGATGCGAATGCGGCCATCAAGGCGGCCGTCGCGTCGCTGAATCTGCCGAACACGATTTTGCCGGCGTTCGCAGGGCAAGGCGCGATGATGCAGCAGTCGGGCGGCAGCGAAGTGTTGCTGATCATCGGCGCGCTGATTGCCGTGTATATCGCGCTCGGCATTCTGTACGAGAACCTCATTCATCCGCTGACGATTCTCTCGACGCTGCCCTCGGCGGGCCTCGGTGCGCTGATCGCGCTCTACGTATGCGGCTACGAGCTGACGATCATCGCGCTCATCGGCATCGTGTTGCTGATCGGCATCGTGAAGAAGAACGCGATCATGATGGTCGACTTCGCGGTCACGTACGAGCGGGAACAGGGCGCGAGCGCGGAGGACTCGATCTATCAGGCGTGCCTCACGCGCTTCAGGCCGATCATGATGACGACGCTCGCCGCGCTGTTCGGCGCGGTGCCGCTGATCGTCAGTTCGGGCTATGGGCATGAGTTTCGTCATCCGCTCGGCGTGGCGATTCTCGGCGGCCTGATGGTCAGCCAGTTGCTGACGCTCTTCACGACGCCCGTGATCTACCTCTGGCTCGACCGCTTCAACGGCCGGCGTGCCTCACGTAACGGAAACCCATCATGATGGACAAAGCAACGCGCACGATGCGGCGTGTGCATCGATCGATCGTGGCTGTCGCCATTGCGACTCTGTTCGCTGGCTGCGCAATCGGCCCCGACTACAAAAAGCCCGACGTCGCCGTGCCTGCCACGTTCAAGGAAATGAACAGCACCGACGCGAGCGGAATGTGGCAACAGGCTAAGCCAGATCCAGCGGCATCGCTGGATAGCCGCTGGTGGACGATGTTCGGCGACCAGACGCTCAACGATCTGTGCGAGCGCGCATTGAAGGCGAACCAGACGCTCGCGCAGTACGACGCGGCGTATCGGTCAGCGCGCGCCCAGGTGGCATCGGCACGCGCGAGCCTGTTTCCGACGGTTTCCTTTGCGGGCTCGGGCACGCGTTCGGGTAGTGGCAGCACGACGCAGGTGTCGTCGAGCGGAACCGTCAGCAGCTATGCGTCGAAGAGCGTGTCGGCGCAACTGGAGGCGAGCTGGGAGCCGGATTTGTGGGGCAGATTGCGGCGCTCCGTCGAAGCGAGCGAGGCGAGCGCGCAGGCATCGGATGCGCAACTGGCAGGCGAACGCCTGAGCGTGCTCGCGACGCTGGCCGTCGACTATTTCACCGTGCGGGCCGCCGACGCCGATCTCGCGATCCTCGATGAAGAACGACGCATCGACGCCGAACTGCTCGCGCTGACGGAAGCGAAGTACAAGCACGGTGTGTCGTCGTATGACGATGTGCGCACCGCACACAACACGCTGCAAGCCATCGACGAAAGCATCGCGAGCACGCAACTCACGCGCCGTCAGTATGAGCACGCGATTGCCGTGCTGATCGGCGAAGCGCCTGCGGCGTTCTCGTTGCCGGTGCAGGCGGACTATCGCTTCGCGTTGCCTGGGCTGCCCGTTTCGCTGCCGTCCGCACTGTTGCAGCGCCGGCCGGATGTCGTGCAGGCCGAGCGCACGGTCGCGCAGTACAACGCGAAGATCGGCGTTGCGAAGGCGGGCTATTTCCCGACCATCACGCTTTCGGCGGATGGCGGTTGGAGCGGCACTTCGCTCGCACATCTCGTCTCGCTGCCGGCGCGCTTCTGGTCGCTTGGATTCGACGTTGCGCAAACGGTGTTCGATGCGGGCGCGACGAGCGCATCGGTGCGCGCTGCGCGTGCCAACTACGATCAGGAAGTCGCCGCGTACCGGCAGACGGTGTTGAGCGCGTTCCAGGACGTCGAAGATTATTTGAGCGCGGTGCAGATAACGACGCGCCAAGCGTCGGCATCGAACGACGTCGCGCAGCGCAGCGGCGAACTCGCGGCCAGCCAGCAGCGCAATTTCGCGGCGGGCACATCGAGCCGCATCGATGTGCTCGATACACAACTGACGCAAGTACAGGACCGCAAGATCGCGCTCGATTACAGCAGCACCGCGCTACAAAACGCCGTCATGCTCGTGAAAGCATTGGGCGGCGGCTGGGATGGCGATGTGACGACCGCAAAGGCGGCGGCACCTTCTGAATAGTGAATTGCGCCGGATGCGGCGCATATGACGTGTACCGCTTTGCTCGTGACGATTTATTGGTTCGTCGCGCGCATGGGCGTTGCTAAAGTCGCGGCTCATCATCGATATCGGCGATGAGCCGTCGCACGCTGCACGCCGCTACACGCATAACTATCAGAAGGTCTTTACCATGAAAATCCGATTCGCTGGCGCTGTCATCATGGGGTTGATGCTCGCCGCTTCCAGCGCGGCGCACGCCGACCGTCTCGACGACATCAAGAAAGCAGGCGTGCTGCGCGTCGCAACGTTCGACAGCAATCCACCGTTTGGCTTTGTCGATCCGAAGAACAATCAGATTGTTGGACTCGATGTCGATTACGCGCGCGCCGTCGCGGACAAACTCGGCGTGAAGCTCGAAATCCAGCCGACCAATCCCGCTAACCGCATTGCGTTTCTGAAGTCGGGCAAGGTCGATCTGGTATTCGCAAACTTCACGATCACCGACGAGCGCAAGAAAGAAGTCGATTTCAGCACGCCGTATTTTGCGTCGGGCACGCAGTTCATCGCGAAGAAGGGCGTGCTGAAAACGCCGCAGCAACTGAACAGCCTGCGCGTCGGCGCGGATAAAGGCACGACGAACGAGCAGCAGGTTCGCGCGCAATTCCCCGGCGCGACGATCGTCGCGTATGACGACACGCCGTTCGCATTCGCCGCGCTGCGCACGGGCAACGTGCAGGCGATCACGCAGGACGGCCCCAAGCTGGTCGCGCTGCTGGCGAACGTGCCGGACAAGGCGAACTACGAAATTTCGCCGTTCACGATTTCCAACGACTACGAAGGCGTGGGCGTGCCGAAGGGCGAGACGCGTCTGTTGAACGTGGTCGATGACACGCTGAAGGGGCTCGAAGCGAACGGCACTGCGGGCAAGATCTACGATCAGTGGTTTGGCCCGACCAGCCGCGCGCCGTTGCCGCGTCTGTTCAAGATCGGCGATCCGCAGAAGAGCTGAACCACGTATGAACGGCTGGCTGGAACCGAAGTACGTCGGGTGGCTCGCGCACGGCTTCTTGATGACCTTGCTGTTGTCGGCGTGCGTGATCGTGTCGGCGACGCTACTGGGCTTCACACTTGCGATGGCGCGCAACGCGCGTAACGGCTTCGTTACGCGCGTTGCTGCGCTGTATGTGCTCGTCTTTCGCAACTCGCCGTTGCTCGTGCAGTTGCTGTTCTGGTACTTCGGTGCGGCGACGCTGCTGCCGCAAAGCTGGATGGAGTGGCTCAATACGCCGCATACGCTTTCGTTGTGGACCTTCACGCTCGCATGGCCGCCGTTCGAGTTCGTCGCGGGCTGGATCGGGTTGATGTGCTATGCGACGACGTTCGTCGGCGAAGAGTTTCGCGCGGGAATGCGCGGCGTCAAGGACGGGCAGTATCAGGCCGCTGCCGCGTTGGGACTCGCGCCGCTCGGCGCGTTTCGCTACGTGATCCTGCCGCAGGCGATCCGTATTGCAACCCCGCCGCTCGCGGGGCAATACATGAACATCGTGAAGAATTCGTCGCTGACGATGGCGATCGGTCTCGCGGAACTGTCATACACGTCGCGGCAAGTCGATACCGAAACGTTCAAGACGTTCCAGGCGTTCGGCGCCGCGACGGTTCTCTATATCGCGACCATCGCCGCGATCGAAGTCGGCTTGCTTCTCTGGAAGCGCCGCAGCGCGCACGCGTGGCAGCGAGGCACCGCATGAGCGCAATCGACTGGTTGCCGACGTTGCGTTATCTGCTGCTCGGCACGTTCCCGAATGGCCCGCTCGGCGGGGCCGCGTTGACGCTGGTGATGTCGATTGTGTCGGCGCTGTTGTCCGCAGTTGTCGGGCTGGCGGGCGGCATTGCCTTGTCGATGACGCGCGGCGCGGTGCATCTCGCGCTTACCGCCGTCGTTGGCTTTTTCCGCGCGATTCCCGTCCTGATGCTGATCTTCTGGACCTTCTTTCTGATGCCGATGCTGCTGCACATCGACGTGCCCGGACTCGCGACGGTCGTATGCGCGCTGGCGCTGATCGGCGGCGCGTATCTGTCGCATTCGGTGCAGGCGGGCGTCGCCGCCGTCCGCGCGGGGCAGGAGCAGGCGGCCATGTCGCTGGGCCTCACGCGCTGGCAGGCGTTGCGCTACGTGCTGTTGCCGCAGGCCGTGCGGATCATGACGCCGTCGTTCGTGAACCAGTGGGTGTCGCTGATCAAGGACACGTCGCTTGCGTATATCGTCGGCGTGCCTGAGTTCACGTTTCTCGCCAACCAGGTCAATAACCGGCTGATGGTCTATCCCGTGCAGATATTCCTGTTCGTCGGTCTGGTTTATCTGCTGCTGTGCTCCGCGTTGCAATTGTGCGCGACACGCCTGCTCGATGGCAGGTGGCGTCGCAATACGCCCGACACGCACTCGCGAACCACCCCGTTCCCTCATGTCCAATCCGCCGATTCCTGAATCCAAAGCCGCTCCCGCGTTGCCGCGTCGCCGGATGCTCGGCGGGCTGGCGCTTTCCGCGCTGGTCGCGCCCGGTGTGAAGGCGGCGACGCTGTTGCGCCCGCTGAACGTCGATCCGTGGACGCAAACGCCCGGCGCGCCGATCCTCGATCATCCGTATGGGCAGCCGTCGCCGCGCGAAGCGAACGTGGTGCGCCGCGCGGCGCGCGCATGGCCGATGCCGGGCGCGGCCTCGTCGCTCACGCCGCTCGCGGACCTGCACGGCACGATCACGCCGAACGGGCTCGTGTACGAGCGTCACCATTCGGGTGTGCCGGATATCGATCCCGACGCGCATCGCCTCGTCGTGCACGGTCTCGTGCGCGAGCCGAAGTTGTTCACGATGGACGATCTGCTGCGTCTGCCGTCCGAGTCGCGGATTCATTTCCTGGAATGCTCGGGCAACACGGGGAGCGAATGGAAAGGCCCGAGCGGCCTGCCTGTGCAGATCACGCACGGACTGCTGTCGTGTTGCGAATGGACGGGTGTGCGTCTTTCGACCTTGCTCGAAGCGACGGGCGGACTCGCGGCGGCGACGGACGGACGCGCACCGAAATGGCTGCTCGCCGAAGGCGCCGATGCTGCCGCGATGACACGCAGTTTGCCGCTCGACCGGATTCTCGACCGCGCGCTCGTCGTCTATGCGCAAAACGGCGAGCGCCTGCGGCCGGAGAACGGTTATCCGCTGCGGCTGCTCGTGCCGGGCTTCGAAGGCAATACGAACGTGAAGTGGCTGCGGCGGCTGAAGATCGTCGATGCGCCGCTGGAGACGCGCGAGGAAACGTCGAAATACACGGGGCTGTTGCCGGATGGAAGCGCGCGGCAGTTTGTGTTCGAGATGGACGCGAAGTCGGTGATTACGCGGCCGTCGTCGGGGCAAAAGCTGACAGTGCACGGCTTTTATCCGATTGTCGGTCTCGCGTGGTCGGGGCGCGGCGCGATTCGCCGGGTCGAAGTATCGACGGATGGCGGAAAGACGTGGCAGGACGCGGCGCTCGACGACACGCCGCGCGATCGCGCGTTGACGCGTTTTCAATCGGGCTGGGTCTGGAACGGTGAGCCCACAGTCATTCTGTCGCGCGCCACTGATTCGACCGGTTATGTGCAGCCAACGCGCGAGGCTCTCGTGCAGGCGCGCGGGCTGAACTCGAACTATCACTACAACGGCATTCACCAGTGGCGCATCGGCGCCGATGGAAGCGTGAAAAATGCTTAGGTCCATCTTTCGAGTGTCTTTGCTTTGCGCGTCGCTGGCTGCGTGCTCGACTTCGTTGACCGCATCGAATGACGGGCAACGGCCCGCGTTGAATGCGGATCTGCGCAAGTCGGCCGATGCGATCGGCACGCCCGTCAACGATGCCGACATCGTCGCATGGAATATCGACGTCGCGCCCGATGGCCACGGTTTGCCCTCGGGCAGCGGCGACGTGGCGATGGGCGGCAAAATCTTCGCGGCCAAATGCGCCGCGTGCCACGGTGCGAAGGGAGAAGGGCTGATCGGCGATCAGCTGATTGGCGGACGCGGCACGCTCGCTTCAGCGAATCCGAAGCGCACGGTAGGCAGCTACTGGCCGTATGCGACGACGCTCTTCGACTACATCCGCCGCGCGATGCCGTACAACGCACCGCAATCGCTCAGCGCCGATGAAGTCTATGCGGTGAGCGCCTGGATTCTGAACCAGAACGGCATCGTGCCCGACGATGCGCGTCTCGATGCGCATTCGCTGGCGTCGGTCCGCATGCCCAATCGCGACGGCTTCGTTGCTGATCCGCGACCGGGGCGTCTGTAGCCATCTCGCTCCGTCGCGCGTAGAACAACCGGTCAGACGGTCTGCGCAAGTTGTGCAGCTTGTGTCGATTCCGAGAACTGGTTCTCCGGGCGCGGCAGTCCCAGATGCTCGCGCAGCGTGCGGCCCGCGTATTCGGTGCGAAACAGTCCGCGGCGCTGCAACTCCGGCACGACCAGTTCGGCAAACTCGCTAAGTCCACCAGGCAGCCACGGCGACATGATGTTGAAGCCGTCGGCGCCTTCCTCTTCGAACCACTGCTGCAACTGGTCCGCGATGCTCTGCGGCGTGCCGATCACCTGCTGATGCCCGCGCGCACCCGCGATGCGCAGATATAGCTGGCGTATCGTCAGATTGTCGCGGCGCGCGAGATCGAGCAGAAGCCGTTGCCGGCTTTTGCCGCCGTTCGTTTCCGGCAATTCAGGCACAGGCCCGTCGACGTCATACATCGACAGATCGACGCCGCCCGACATGTTCGACAGCAACTGCAAGCCGACAGTCGGATGAATCAGGTCCTGCAACGCGTCGAACTTGTCTTGCGCTTCCTGCTGCGTCCTGCCGATCACGGGAAAAATGCCGGGCATGATCTTCAGATGCTCGGGCCGGCGTCCATAGCGCGCAAGCCGACCTTTCACGTCGCGATAGAAATGCTTCGCTTCGTCGAGCGTCTGATGCGCGACGAAGATCACTTCGGCCGTTTGCGCAGCGAGTTCCTTGCCCGCATCGGATGCGCCCGCCTGAATCACGACGGGGCGCCCTTGCGGCGAACGCGCGACGTTCAGCGGCCCACGCACCTTGAAATGCTTGCCGCGATAGTCGAGCACATGCACCTTGTCGGGATCGAAGTAGATGCCGCTCGCCTTGTCGCGCAGGAACGCGTCGTCGTCCCAGCTATCCCACAGCCCTGTCACCACGTCGTGAAATTCCTTTGCGCGCTCGTAGCGCAGCGCGTGGTCCGGATGCTTGTCGAAACCGAAGTTGTGCGCCTCCGTCTCCGTGCTCGACGTGACGAGATTCCAGCCGGATCGTCCGCCGCTCAGATGATCGAGCGAAGCAAACTTGCGCGCCACGTTGTACGGTTCGTTGAACGTCGTGGAAACCGTGGCGACCAGGCCGATATGCGAAGTCACGACGGACAGCGCGGACAGCAGCGTCAGCGGCTCGAAGTGATCCGCGCGCGCCGTGCGCGACAGCGACGGCAAATGCGTGTCGCGCACGCTGACGCTGTCGGCGAAGAAGATCGCGTCGAACTTCGCGCGCTCGGCGATCTGCGCGAGCTGCGCGTAGTGCGCGAAGTCGAGGCCACCTGTCGCGTGCGTGTCGGGGTGGCGCCATGCGGCGATGTGGTGTCCCGTTTCCATCAGGAATGCGCCGAGGCTGATCTGTCTTTGGTGTTGTCGTGCTTCGCTCACTGTAGTTTCCTTGATCGACGTCGAAAGAAATCGGGCTTTACCACGCAAGGCGCCATTCCGTGATGCGCGGCTCATGTGCGTTTGTGCGCAGGCCGCTGCCAGGCGTGTCTTGATCGGCGGGCGCGGGCCGGTCGGTGAAATCGGCGAGGATCTGCTCGCGCAGCCGCACGAAGCGCGCATCGCTGCGCTCGCGCGGGCGTGGCAGATCGACGTGGGCGATGCGCTTCACGCGGCCTGGACGCGGCGCCATCGTCACGACGCGGTCACCCAGATAGATCGCTTCGTCGACGTCGTGCGTGACGAGAATCATCGTGATCCGCTCGTGCTGCCAGATGCGCTGCAATTCGTTTTGTAGACGCCCGCGCGTCAGCGCATCGAGCGCGCCGAACGGTTCGTCGAGCAACAGCACGCGCGGCCGGTTCACGAGTCCTCGGGCAATCGCGACGCGCTGCGCCATGCCACCCGACAACTGATGCGGATACGCATGCTCGAAGCCTTCCAGGCCGACGAGCGCAACATGCTCGGCGACGGCTTCGCGCTTTTGCTGTGTCGAAAGCGGCGCGTTGCGCAACGCGGCGAGTATGTTCTGCGAAGCCGTGAGCCACGGGAACAGCCGGTGATCCTGAAACACGATGCCGCGTTCGAGCGACGTGTCGCGCACGCGCTCGCCGTCGACACGGATATCGCCGCGATAGTCGCGATCGAGTCCCGCGACGAGCCGCAGCAGCGTCGACTTGCCGCAACCGCTCGCGCCGAGCACGCTGACGAATTCGCCCTGCGCGATATCGAGCGAGATGTCGTCGAGCACGAGCAGGGTGCCGTTCGCTTCGTCCTGCTGCGCGTAGCGTTTGCTGACGTTGCGGATGCGGATGCCTTCGGAGACTGTCGTCGTCATATGCCGTTACCTGAATGTTGATGTCACGCGGCGGCGCGTTCGCGCGATGCACCGCTGCGCCGCGCAAGCACACGCCGTTCGACGCCGCGCGCAAGCGCGTTGAGCCCCCAGCCCGTGATGCCGACGACGATGATTCCAAACAGCACGAGGTCCATCCTGAACTGCTCGCTGCCGTCGATCAGCGTATTGCCGATCCCGCTGCCCGCCACCAGCAGATATTCCGCGCCGAGCGTCGCGAGCCACGAGTAGATCAGCGCCAGATAGATGCCTGTGAAGATCGACGGCAGCGCGGCGGGCAGGATCACGAAGCGGGCCATTTGAAGGCGCGAATAGCGAAACGCGCGTGCGACTTCGACATAGCGCGGCGACACGGCGTGGATGCCGTCGCAGGTGTGCGCGGCGACGGGCAGCAGCGCGGCCAGCGACAGGAACACGACCTTTGCCATGTCGCCGAGACCAAACCACACGGAGATCAGCGGTATCCACGCGAACAGCGAGATTTGCTTGAAGGTGTCGAACGTCGGACCGATCAGTCGCGTCGCGATGCGCGAGAAGCCGAGCGCCGCGCCGAGCAGCAGGCCGCCCGCCGTGCCGATCACGAAGCCGCTCGCTTCACGCGCAAGCGAAGCCGACAGCGCGCGCAGCAACGCGCCGCTTTGAATCTGCTGAACGCTAGTGCGCGCGACATCGACGGGGCTGACGAGCAAGCCGCTCTTGACGAGATGCAACGCCGATACGAGCCACCACAGCGCGAACGCGGCGAGCGGCAGCACGAGGCCGCGCCAGTTGAACGCGGAAAGACGCTGTTTGAGTGCGGACTTACGCGCGGGCTTTACGGGTGCGTCGCAACTGCATGGAGGCGGTCCGCTGGATTTGCGCTGCGAAAAAAGACGTGGAAACGGACGTGGGGAAGGCATGACGTGTGTCCTCGGTCGAATGATTCACTCGCGAAATGCCGACGGTTGTCCGCGCCGCAGACGGGCTTCGAGTGCATCGAGCGCGCGGTTGATCGCAAAGCCGATTGCGCCGACGATCACGACGGAAGCCATCACCAGGTCGAGCTGAAAGAGCTGCCGGCCGTACACGATCAGATAGCCGAGCCCTTCCGACGATGCGACCAGTTCCACCACGACGAGCGCGAGCCACGCCTTGGTGAACGCGAGCCGCACGCCTGTGGCGAGCGTCGGCACGGCGGCGGGCAGCACGACATACACGACGCGCTGCAAACGGCTGTAGCCGAACACGCGCGCAACTTCATCGAGCGCGGCGGGCGTGTTCCGCACGCCTTGCATCGTGCTCAACGTGACGGGCACGAGCGCGGCATGCGCGATCAGGATGTACTTGAGCGGCTCGCCGACGCCGACCAGCAACAGCAGGAACGGCAGCCAGCCCAACACGGGAATCTGCACGAGCGCATTGAAGGCGGGCAGCACATAGGCTTCGACGGTGCGCGACAAACCCAAGGCCGCCCCGATGAAGAAGCCCGCGAGCGCGCCGACGCCGAAGCCGACCAGCACGCGTTGCAGGCTGACCAGTGTGTTGCGCGCCAGGTCGCCACTGAGCGCGAGTTCGTACAGCGTGTCGAACACCTGTTGCGGCGGCGGAAGAATCTGCGGCGCGATCCAGCCGCGCGCGCAACCGATGCTCCATAGCGCAAACAGCGCAGCAGGCAGCAGCCACGGCGCGAGATGCCACACGACCGCGCGCACGCGCCGTTGCACCTGCTCCGATGCCGGGCTTGCCTGGTCCTGGTCCGATGTGGCGCGCTTCGGAATGGCAGGCCACTGGTCGATTGCCTTGCTCATCGCGGACTCCGTCAACCCAGCGGTTTGCCTTGCGCGTCGTAACGCGTCCAGTAGTGCTCGAGCGACTGTGTGCGCAGTGCGTTGTCGAGATAGCGCGTCTCGAACCAGCCGTCGACTTCGACGGGTTGGCGGATCAGCTTGAGCTTGAGCGCGTCGTTCGCCACGGCCTTGTAGCGCGCCAGGATGAATGGATCGACGAGCGGCGAATTGCGCGACTTCAGAGTCTGGTTGGCGAACTCCGCTTGCCACGACGAGTAGGTGACGCCGCTCTTCGCCCACAGCTTGAAGAGCGCGTCGCGGTTCGCTTCGTCCGACGACCATTGCGCGCCTTTGACGAAGCCATTGACCACGCGCTGCACGATGTCGGGATGCGCGCGGTCGAAGTCGTCGAGCACGAGCAGATGCGACTGTCGCGTGAATTGCGGGCCGTCCGTCTGCGATTCGTAGATGATCTTCGCGAGACCCTGATCGCGCAGCTTGTAGAGGTGATAGTCGTTGACCGACGCGTCGATGCCCTTCGACGACAACGCCGCCAGCGAACTCGCCGAGTCGAGATTGATCACGCGCAGGTCGCGTTCGTCGAGCTGGTTCGCGGCGAGCACGTTGTCCGCGACCAGTTGCAGATTGGTGCCGCGAAAGATCGACACGCGCCGGCCTTTCAGATCCTTCACCGACTGCACGTTCGAATCGGGCGGCACGGCGATCTTCACGCCGACGCGCACGCCCGATTCGAGCAGGATGCGCGTCTTCAGGCCATTCGCGCGGCCGAGCACGGAAGGCAGATCGCCCTGAAAAGCGAAGTCGAGCGATTTGTCGGCGATTGCTTCGTTGACGGCGGGCCCCGCGCCCTTGAAGAACAGCCATTCGACCTTGATGCCGTCGGCGGCGAATTCCTTTTCGAGCAGTTGTAACTGCTGCACCGTCGCGGCGGGCGAGCCGCCGAACGTGGGCGGATCGCCCGCGCCTTGCTGCGCGACGCCGATGCGGATCACGGCAGGTTTATCGGCGTGTGCCTGCGGCACGGTGAAGGCAAGCGCGGTCGCGAGCAGAACGGACCTCACGAGCGTGAAGGTGCGTCGGAATCGGTTGTCCATTGAATGAGCGAATGCAAACGGAAGAAGAGATGAAGGGCGGACGCCGAAGGTGGCGAACCGTCGAGGCGCGACTAGTGCGCGAGCGGTTTGCGAGCCGTGGTGAAGATCATGCGGCGTGTCAACTGCAGACCACGCGGACCGCGATGCGATTCGAGCGCGGCTGCGAGGCGCTCGCGTAGACGCGCGATGTGCGGATCGGGCAGCGACGACAGGAAATTGCCGAAGGAACTCGCGCGGCTGAAGGACAGCACGTCGTCGACGTTGTCGAATGCGTCGTCGAATTCGCGGATTTCGTTGAGCGTGGGTTCGAAGCCCACGGAAGCCAGCAGCGTTGCCGTGCTTTCGCGCGTGAGCTTGTTCGGCGCGCCGATCTCCGCGTGCCGGGAGGCCGGGTCGTCGGCGATCAGCGTGTGCAGCACGCGATGCAGATCGTGCGGCACGTCTGCGGGCATGGTCGTGAAGCCGATCCGGCCGCCGGGCTTCAGCACGCGCCACGCTTCGCGCAACGCCGATTGCTGGTCCGGTATCCAGTGAATCACGCTGTTCAGGTAGACGACGTCGAAGTGCGCGTCGGCGATTTCCGCAAGTTTCTCCGCACGGCCGACGCGCGCCGCGAAACGGCCTTGCGCGCGTTGCAGCGCGCGCTCGACGCGCAGCGGCAACGGATCGATGCCGAGCACTTCGCCCTGTGCGCCGACGCGCTGCGCGGCCGATTCCGTCAGGCGGCCCGTGCCGCAGCCGATGTCGAGCACGCGTTCGCCTTTACGCAGGTCGAGCGCGTCGAGCAGTTGCAGACCATGATTGAACTGGCGGATGCCGAGGCGATCGTATTCGTCGGCAAGCGTGGCGGAATCGAGCTGCAGGCTGGGTGCTTTCGACATGGGAATGAGCGCAGTGGTCGTCTTTGAGCGCTCATTCTTGTCGACGTGGTACGTCGCGACAAGAAAGCATTCGAGCTATTCATATGCGCTGCGATGCTTTCCTGTCACGTTCTGGTGCGGCTGCGTTTGCTATCGTGATCAGGTATCTGCAAGAGTGAACGATGCGGATGCCTGGCCCGTTGATTTGCCGCTAATGTGTGTCAATGCGGTGTGTCAGTTCGTGCTCAGTTCGTCAATGCCTCGCGTTCGAGTTCGCGTAGCGGAATGTGACGCACATCGCGCCCTTTGACGACGAAGACGACGAATTCGGCAATGTTCTTCGCGTGATCGCCGATCCGCTCCAACGCCTTCGCGATAAACAGATATTCGAGCGCGACCGAAACGGTGCGCGGCGTCTCGTTCATGTGTGCCACGAGCCGCTCGACGAATGCGCGGAATACATCGTCGATGGCTTTGTCGTCGCGCACGATCTGCGCGGCGGCCACGGCGTCCATGCGCGCAAACGCGTCGAGCACCCGATGCAGGATCGACGACGCCAGTTCACCGCACTGCTTCAGCTCGGCCAGCGAGATGGACGAGGTTCCGCCATATTCGTCGATGCGCCGCATGCGTTTGGAGATCTTGCGCGCTTCGTCGCCCATGCGTTCGAGGTTGGTGACGCACTTCGACATGGCCATCAATAGCCGCAGGTCGCGTGCAGCCGGCTGTCGGCGCGCGATCACGCGGTGTATTTCTTCATCGATTTCGATTTCGAGCGCGTTCAGCTCACGCTCGCTGTCGCGAATGTCTTCGACGAGCGCGGGGTCATAGGCGTCGAGCAACGACAGACAGCGGGTAATTTGCCGTTCGACTACGCCGCCCATTTCCAGCAGGTTGGTCGATAGCATGTTGAGCGCAGCGTCGAACTGACTGGAGAGATGCTTGTCGGACATGATGCGCCCCCTTGCCACACAGGCTCTATGTAGTGTGATGCGGTATCACCGCTTGTCGCCACACCGCGTCGAATTCCGCAGTGTAGAAAACCGTATATATCGTTTTATGTTAACGGTGAAAAAATGCACATGCAAGCGGGGTTATACCGACGCGCAAGGTCGCGTTGCCTGCAGGCAACGGGTCGGAGGGAGCAAGAGAGCGTTGGCGGCCGTCTGCGGGCGGCCAGACGGCCACGACAGCGTTATTTGCCAGCAGGTGGGATCGGAATCATCCCGGGGAATACATACGCCTGCAACATCGCAATCACGCCGATTAACGCGGCTCCGGCAATGGAATGGAAGAACACCGTGCGGAAAATCGGCCCGAGCGCGAACGAACGCTCCTTCGGATCGTCGTAGCAGGCCGCGCAGGCGACCATGATCGACTGCGCGTCGATCATCTTGCCCATCACGCCGCCCGTCGAGTTCGTCGCCACGATCAGGATTGGGTTCAGATTGAGCTGCTGCGCCGTGATGCGTTGCAGGCTGCCGAACAACGCGTTCGACGCCGTGTCGGAGCCCGTCAGGAACACGCCGAGCCAACCGAGGAACGCCGCGAAGAACGGATAGAGCACCCCCGCCCCCGTGAACGCGAGGCCGAGGACGGCGTCGGTGCCTGAGTAGCGTGTGAGGAAACCGAGGCCCAGCACCTGGGCGATCACCAGCACGGGGATTTTCATCCGGCGCATGGTCTGAACGAAGGCGTCTTTCCATTGCGTGGCGCTTAGCCTCAGCACGAGGCCCGAAAGCACGGCGGCGACAAAAACGCCCGTTCCCGCCGCCGACAGCCAGTTGATCGTGAAGCGCGCCGCTTCCGCTTTCGCGTTGGCGGCCACGACGGGCGGCATCCGCTGCACGAGGTTGTGCAGCGCGGGCATGTCCCAGACGGGCAGCGACAGCGTGCCCTTGAAGGGCGAGCCGAGCAGCGTCGTCGAAAACGTGACGCCCGCGAACAGGTTGTTGAGCAGCTTCTTGAACTCCGGCACGCCCCACAGCGCGCAACAGGCGATCAGGATCACCCACGGCATCCACGCATAGACCGTTTCCGCCGCTGAATACGGGTACTTCCATTCGCCGCGGTCCGCCGTGACGGGTGTCGTGCCCTTGCCGGCGCGAGCGAGCGCTTCGCGTTCATCGCGCAGCAGAAAGCGTGTTTTCGGGTGCCACACGAAGCGCAGGAACAGCGCCGTGCAGATCACCGAGAACACGCCGGATACGACGTCCGTCATCAGATGCAGCGCGGGGCTGCCCGACGCGTAGAACTGCATGAGCGCGAACGATCCGCCCGCACATAGCATCGCGGGCCAGACTTCGAAGACTTCTTTCCACGTGCCGCCTTCCATCTTCACGAAGGTCGCGACCAGCCAGAAAGGCACGAGGACCGAGACGAACGGCAATTGATGGCCCGCCATCGCCGACAGCGTGACCTGATCGAGTTCGCTCACGGCCGCGAGCGTGACGATCGGCGTGCCGATCGCGCCCCACGCAACGGGTGCCGTATTCGCCAGCAGATTGAGCACGGCGGACTGGAAAGGCCTGAAGCCGAGCCCGACCATCACGGCACCTGCGATCGCGACGGGCGTGCCGAAGCCCGACGTGCCTTCGATGATCGCGCCGAACGAGAAAGCGATCAGCACGCATTGCAGCCGTCGATCGAAGGAAATGTGGACGATCGACTCCTTGACGATCTCGAACTTGCCCGTCACGACGCTCATCGTGTACAGGAACATCGCGGCGAGCACGATCCAGATGATGCCGAGAAAGCCGGAAAGCGAACCGAGCGCAAACGCGGAAACGGCCGACGCCACCGGCATCCTGAAGACCAGACACGAGATGATGAACGCGGCGATCACGCCGAAAAACGCTGCGTACGGCGCGGAGATGCCGAGATGCACGTTGCCCTGTGCATCGCGGTGGCGGTGCAGCGCGATGAAGTAGAGCAGCGTCAGAATCGGGATCGCGGCAACGATCGTGGAAAGGAATGCATTGCCCAACGGGTTATAGGTCTGCTGGTACATGGCTTTCCCTTTTGATCCAAGGATTCACGGTGAGCCAGCAACGGTCGAACCGCGCCGGAGCCACGCTCGATCCTTTCAGATTCCCGACCGATGCTTGTGGTATAGCGGGACGAATCGCGGATTTCAAGTTTTGGGGCCACCACGGCGCATGTTTGCGAGGCGTTTGTGGGCGCGGAAGGAAATGTCGATGCGTGGTCAATGAGTCGGGCAAGTGTCACGCGCTGCGACACCGCCGAAGCCGGCGTGATGCGCGGCGCACAAAAAACAACGCGGTGCGTTGCCGCTTTAACGACGGCAAACGCACCGCGCATTCAACAGCTGCAACCGCTCAAGCCAGATCGAAGCGATCCAGATTCATCACCTTTACCCACGCGGCAACGAAGTCGCGCGTGAACTTCTCCTGCGCGTCCTCGCTCGCATAGACCTCGCAAAGCGCGCGCAACTGCGCGTGCGAACCGAAGATCAGATCGACACGCGTGCCCGTCCACTTCACTTCGCCCGTTCGACGGTCGGCGCCCTCGAAGACCTCGCGCGCGGGCGTCGTAGGCGTCCATTCCGTGCCCATGTCGAGCAGGTTGCGGAAGAAGTCGTTGGTCAGCGTTTCCGGCCGTTTCGTGAAGACACCGTGCGAATCGGCGCCCGTGTGCACGTTCAGCACGCGCAAGCCGCCGATCAGCACCGTCATCTCCGGCGCCGTCAGCGTCAGCCGTTGCGCCTTGTCGATCAGCAGCGCTTCCGCCGGCACGTTGTACTTGCCCTTGAGGAAGTTGCGGAAACCATCGGCGACCGGCTCCAGCACGGCGACGGATTGCACGTCCGTCTGTTCCTGCGACGCGTCCATGCGCCCCGGCGTGAACGGCACACTGACGAGATGCCCGGCGGCCTTCGCGGACTGCTCGATTGCCGCGCCACCCGCCAGCACGATTAGATCGGCAAGCGAAATCTTCTTGCCGCCCGACGCCGCCCCGTTGAATTCGCTCTGGATGCCTTCGAGCGTTTTCAGCACCTTCGCCAGTTGCTCGGGCTGATTGGCCGCCCAGTCCTTCTGCGGCGCAAGACGGATGCGCGCGCCATTGGCGCCGCCGCGCATGTCCGAGCCGCGGAATGTCGACGCCGCCGCCCACGCCGTCGACACCAGCTGCGAGACGGAAAGCCCCGAAGCCAGAACTTTCTGCTTCAGCGAGGCAATGTCGTTGGTATCGACCAACGGATGATTCACGGCGGGAATCGGGTCCTGCCACAGCAGTTCTTCGGCGGGCACTTCCGGGCCCAGATAGCGGGCGCGCGGCCCCATGTCGCGGTGCGTCAGCTTGAACCAGGCGCGCGCGAACGCGTCGGCGAACTCATCCGGATTCTGCATGAAGCGCCGCGAAATCTTCTCGTACTCGGGGTCGAGGCGCAGCGACAGGTCGGTGGTTAGCATGGTCGGCAACAGCTTTTTCGACGGATCGTGCGCATGGGGGATCGTTGCCGTCGCGCCCTTGGCGACCCACTGGTTCGCGCCAGCGGGGCTCTTGGTCAATTCCCATTCGTGGCCGAACAGGTTCTCGAAGAACCCCATGCCCCACTGCGTCGGCGTGGCCGTCCACGTGACTTCCAGGCCGCTCGTGATCGTGTCGCCGCCCTTGCCGGTGCCGAAGCTGCTTTTCCAGCCCAGACCCTGGTTTTCCAGCTCGGCGGCTTCGGGTTCCACGCCGACGTTATCGGCGGGACCGGCACCGTGCGTTTTGCCGAACGTGTGGCCGCCCGCGATCAGCGCGACGGTTTCCTCGTCGTTCATCGCCATGCGGGCGAAGGTTTCGCGGATATCGTGCGCGGCGGCGAGCGGATCGGGATTGCCGTCCGGGCCTTCCGGGTTCACGTAGATCAGGCCCATCTGCACGGCGCCGAGCGGGTTCTCCAGATTCCGCCCGCCGTCGGTGCGGCTGGCTTCTTCGCCGTGCAGTTCCTCGTCGGCGACGAGCACGCCTTCGTCGCTTGCGTCGCGGGGCGCGGCGGCTTTGCCATAGCGGACGTCGCCGCCTAGCCAGGTTTTTTCATTGCCCCAGTAGACGTCCTGATCCGGTTCCCACGTGTCCTCGCGACCGCCCGCGAAGCCGAAGGTCTTGAAGCCCATGGTTTCGAGCGCGACATTGCCGGACAGGATCAGCAGATCGGCCCACGAAATTTTCTGGCCATATTTCTGCTTGACCGGCCAGAGCAGGCGGCGGGCTTTGTCGAGGCTGACATTGTCCGGCCAACTGTTCAGCGGCGCGAAACGCTGCTGGCCGCGACCGCCGCCTCCGCGTCCGTCGCCCGTGCGGTATGTGCCGGCGCTATGCCACGCCATGCGGATGAACAGCGGTCCATAGTGGCCGAAGTCCGCGGGCCACCAGTCCTGCGAATCGGTCATCAGCGCCGCGAGGTCCTGCTTGACGGCGGCGAGGTCGAGGGTCTTGAACGCCTTGGCGTAGTCGAACTCCTTATCCAGCGGATTGGACCGGCTGGAGTGCTGGCTGAGCAGGTCCAGCCGAAGCTGTTTCGGCCACCAGTCGCGATTGGTCGTTCCGCCGCCGGCGGCATGAATGAACGGGCACTTTGCATCGTTTGACATGCGTCGTCTCCTTGGGAGGATGTCTCCACTATGCGTTTTACGATGGTGTCGGGCTTGCGCGACAGATCGCCGTCCTGCGCCCGCACCTCGGTTACAAGCGTGGCGGTATGTGCGGTTACGCATATCGCCGCGTTGTCGGCGCATCTGCTCGCTTTCAATATATGCGACGGCGAAGGGCAACTGAATTCGTTTGCGGCAATGCCGCCAATAGCTCGCCGCTATAACGCGCGCGAGTGCATTCACCGCGCCCTTGCGCTGATATGCGGTGCCGTATCGCCTATTCTTTTTGGGTTTGCGTGACAGTTCGCCTTGATTCGATTTGGGTGCGCGATGAACCGTGAGGAGCGGAACATGGAAGACGTGGATGTGCTCGTCGTCGGCGCTGGTCCCGTCGGCTTGCTGCTTGGCACCGAATTGCAGCGCGATGGCGTCGCCGTGAGCGTGATCGACGGGATGCCGGCGAGAGGGTTCTTCTGCAAGGCGCTCGGCATCACGCCGCGCACGCTGGAGATTTTCGACGATCTGGGAATCGTTGATCGCGCAATCGAGGCGGGTGTCTGGCTCACAGGCGTCGAAACATGGGTCGACGGGGCGATGGTGCCTGCGCGCAGCATGCATGTGCCGGAGCAGGATTTGCCGTACGGGTCGCTTTCGCTTGCGCAGTACGAGACGGAGCGGCTGCTCGAAGCGGCATTCACCGAGCATGGCGGGCGCGTGCACTATGGGTTCAAGCTCGACAGCTTTGTCGAAACGGGCGATGGCGTCGAAGCGTTTCTGACGGGGCCACACGGCGAGGCGCGCACGGTGCGCTGCCGATGGCTCGTCGGATGTGACGGGGCGCATAGCAAGGTGCGTTCGGCATTGGGCCTGTCGTACGAAGGCGCGCAGTTTCCACAGACTTTTGCGCTCGCCGACGTGGACGTCGACTGGGCGCATCCGCGCGGGCCCATGTACCGCTTCGAATGGAGCGACGCGGCGCGCGCGAAAACCAGCGTGGCGGCGGTGCCGATTCGTGGATCGGCGCGGCGCTACCGGCTGTCGATGATCGTGCCTGACGAGCATTCAGCTTCGCTGGCGGGAGTTGCCGCACCTGATTTCGACACGATGTGCGCCCTGCTGTTGTCCTCGCTGCCGGAAGGTACGCGTTTGTCTTCGATGCGCTGGTCCTCGGTGTATCGCGTGAGCCATCGCATTGCGTCTGAGTATGGACATGGCCGCGTGTTCATTGCGGGCGACGCCGCGCATATTCATCCGCCTGTCGGCGGGCAAGGAATGAACACGGGCTTGCAGGACGCACACAACCTCGCTTGGAAACTCGCGCACGTGGCGAAAGGTCTTGCGCATCCTGCGTTGCTCGACAGTTATTCGGCGGAACGGCATCCCGTGGGCGTGGACGTCGTTCAGTCGACGAGCGCTGCGCTCAACGCCGTGCTCGCCCGCCAGGCCGCCAATCCGGCGATGCGCGAGACGCAGTTGCTGGTGACGTATCGCGGCAGTCCGATCGTCGCCGATATGTGCGCGGATGCGGACCCGGAGTTGCCAGCGCCGGGCGACCGGCTGCCCGATGCGTATGGTTTGGTGCAGCGTTTTGTGGGGCGTCCACGGCGATTGCAGGAGTTTGTCGGGCATGGACGGCATGTGCTGCTTGGTTATGTCGATGCGGCTGGCGCGCAGGTTGAAGCGTTTGCTGATGGCTGTCGGGCGCTTGCCGAATTGCTGCCGGGCGCGGCGTCAGCTGTGCTGGTTGTGGCGCCGGACGGCGAAGCGCCAGGCGGCGAACTGATGACGGTGTTGACGGATACGAACGGCGAGTTTGCGGCAACGTTTCGCGCGTCAGGCGGCACGGTTTGGATCGTGCGGCCGGATGGGCATATCGGGTGGAGAAGCGGCAGTTGCTCGGGCGAGGCGGTGAAAAGCTGGGGAAGAGTTCTTCGCGGCTAAACCCGGCCAACGCAGAAAACCCATCCGTGTCGCGCCACAAAAGGTACACCCGCAAACAAGACATCGGTTCGCGCATAGACAAATCCTCGGGCGTGTCAAAAACGATACTGCAGGCATCACACCCCACGCCCGAGGTCCCCATGTCCACGCCTGCCCGCGCCCGCTGGCCGTATGTGTTTGTCTCCGCGTTTCTCGGCACGGCCATCGAGCAATACGACTTCCTTCTGTACGGCACGGCCTCGGCGCTCGTGTTCAACCGGCTCTTTTTCCCGAACCTCGATCCGCTCGCCGGCACGATTGCCTCGCTCGGCACCTACGCGGCGGGCTATTTCGCGCGCGGCGCTGGGGCGCTGATCTGCGGGCACTTCGGCGACAGGATCGGCCGCAAGACGTTGCTGATGGTCACGCTGCTCGTGATGGGCATAGCATCGACGCTGGTCGGCTGTTTGCCGACTTACGCATCCATCGGCATCTGGGCGCCGATCCTGCTGACGACACTGCGCGTGCTGCAAGGGTTCGCCATCGGCGGTGAGCAGAGCGGGGCGATCGTGCTCGGCGTCGAGAGCGCGCCCGCGCATCGCCGGGGACTTTACGGCAGTTGGAGCAACTCAGGCAGTTACGGCGGCGTGCTGCTGTCGACGGGCGCGTTGCTGCTGACTTCGCTGTTGCCCGAGCCCGCGTTTCTGTCATGGGGCTGGCGTCTGCCGTTTCTGTTCAGCGCGGTGCTGGTGGTGATCGGGCTCGTTGGCCGCGCGCGTCTGCCGGAAACCGTCGAGTTCGCGCAATTGCAGGCGCGTCACGGCGTGGCGCGCTTTCCGCTCAGAGACCTGATGCGCGACCACGCGCGCGCCGTGTTGATCGTCTTCATGGCCCGGCTGGGTGAAATCACGTGGTCGGTGTTCGTGGTGCTGTTCGCGGTCGCGTATGTCACGGTGCAGCTCAAGCTGCCGAAATCCGTGATTCTTGGCGCGATCATGAGTGGCGCTGCGCTCGGCGTTTTCATGGTGCCGTTCTTTGCGGCGCTGTCGGACCGCATCGGACGAAAGCCGATCTATCTCGCCGGACTGGTCACATGCGCGCTTTATGTGTGGCCGTTCTTTACGATGCTCAATACGCGCGATCCTATGTGGATCACCGTCGCCGTCGTGCTTGCGCTCGGCATCGTGCATCCGATGATGTATGGCCCGCAAGGCGGCTTCTTTGCCGACATGTTCGATGTGCGCGTGCGATTCTCCGGTGTGTCGATTGGCGCGATCGGCGCGATTGTCGGCGGCGGGATTAATCCGTTGATCTGTTCGTCGTTGCTCGCGCAAGGCCACGGCAATCCGAACGCGGTGGCGACCTACATTACCGCGAGCGCGCTCGTCGCCGCGTGCTTTACGTTCTTTGCTCCGCGACGCCCGCTCGATGCAACGCACGCGCAACCCTTAACTCAGGCGCCGGAGATTCGCACGAATCCGCTGGGCGATGCACGTTCGGCGTGATGCGCCTCGAAGCAAACACGCTTTCATAATGGAGTAGTCGATGAATGAACACGACCGAGAATTGAACGACGGCCTCGCCGCGAAGATGGACCGCAAGCTCGAACAGGGCGCGTGGGACGCGCGTCAGAAAATCGCGCTCGCGTGCCGGATGCTCGCGCACGAGGGACATTCCGAAACGCTCGCCGGACAGATCACCGTGCGCGAATCCGACGGCACGTTTCTGACCACGGCGATGGCATACGGCTTCGACGAAGCCACGCGCAACAACGTGATCCGCATCGACGACGAGATGAACGTGATCGAAGGCCGCGGCATGGCCAATCCGGCCATCCGTTTTCACCTGTGGATCTACCGGCGGCGGTCCGACGTGAACTGCATCGTGCATACGCATCCGCCGTATGTGAACGCGCTGTCGATGACGGGACGTCCGCTCGAAGTCGCGCACATGGACGCCACGCCGTTTCACGACGACTGCGCGTTCCTGCGCGAATGGCCCGGCTTGCCGATCGGCGATAGCGAAGGCGAGATCATTTCGACGGCACTCGGCAACAAGCGGGTGATTCTGCTGGCGAACCATGGCTTTCTCGCGGCGACTTCTTCGCTGGAAGAATCGGCGTATCTGTCGGTGCTGATCGAGCGCGCGGCGCGCAGCCAGATTCTTGCGCAGTCAGTTGGCGAACTGAAACCCATCGACGCGGCGCGCGCAAAAGAGTCGCACGATTTTCTGTTGCTGCCGAGCATCGTCAAGTCGAGCTTTGCGCTGTTCGCACGACGCGTGATCAAGCGGGAGCCGGACGTGCTGTTCTGAGCGCGGCGTGGGGCGGGAGCACATGCGAGAATGGTTGGCTGCGACATCATCACTATCCAGCGGCGTAGAGGCCGGGAGGATTTCGCCATGCCCGACAGTTCCGCGTTTCGTCTGCCTTATGCGCCGACGCTCTACCCGATGCCGTCGAGCGGTATCGACGAGTTGAAGCGTTCGCTCGATTACATCGTGATGCCGGGCGAATTGCTGTTCGACGGACATGTCGCGCAAGACGAGTTGCGCGCATGCCGCCTGACGGGCGGCGGCGTGCTCGCGACGGCGCACATGGGCCGCCAGGAAGTGCGGCACGACAACGACCATCTGCGCTGGCTTACGGGCGACGACGTCGTCGTGCTGGTCGCGCTGGCTGGGCGCGGCACGGTCACGCAGCAAGGTTGCACGCTGCCGTTCGCAAAGGGCGATATCACGTTTCGGCGGGCACGCGTGCCGTCGGTTGCGCGTATCGAAGAACCCGCGCATCTGCTGATGATCCGTTTGCCGATTACGCGTTTTCTTGGTCAGGCGGTTTCGCGGCACGCGCAGTTTCGTCCACAGCGGGCGGATGCTGCATCGGGCATCGTGAAGATGCCTGAATTGTTTCGTCGACGAAGTGTTGCCTTCTTTCGAGAGCATGAGTCCCGTCACGCTAGCCGCTGCCGAAGAGGCTCTGGTCGCACTGCTTGGCGCGGCTTACCGGGAAGCGGAGGAAATCGCGCAACGCACTGGCCGCGAGGCGGCGCCAACCGTCGCGCAACCGCTGCGCTGGGTGCAACTGACGCGGTTTATCGAAGCGAATCTGTGCGACCCGGAACTGGATGTCGAAGCGTGCGCGCTGGCCTTGGGCGTCTCGAAGCGCTACGTGCACAAGCTCTTTGAAACGCTCGATCTGCAATATGGCAAATACGTGCTGCAGCAAAGGCTCGCGCGGTGTCGCGATGAGTTGCTGAATCCGTTGTTAGCCGGTCTGTCGATCGAACAGATTGCGTATCGCAATGGCTTCAATGACGCGGCGCATTTCAGCAGGCGTTTCCGCGATGGCAATGGCGTGTCGCCGCGTGAGTTTCGCAAGCGCGAGAGCTTGCTCTGAGCGGCGCCTTCCGGAGCGGCCATCGCCCCACTGATGTATGATAATGATTCTCATTAAGTCAGTGTTTCGTCCAGCGTTCCGCCCATGCGCGAGTTCTTGCCGGTCGCGCTCGCGTTTGTCAGCGCGCTTCTCTTCTATCTTGGATCGCCGGGTCAGCAATGGCGCGCCGCGCCGTTGTGGCCGCGCGCCTGCCGAAGCGCGGCGCTCGTCGCCGCCATTGCGGCCCTGATTCCCGGTATCGTCGCGGGTCATCTGGCGACGACGCTTTCCATCGTCATCACGACCGTGATGGCGAGCTTCGTCGCGTTTCCGTTCGTGGCGGCTTTGCGCAGACGCGCATCGGGAACGGCGCCATGAGCGACACAACCCGCGACGTGCCGAAGAAAGCCAAAGTCGAAGGACACTGGATCGGCAAGACGACGGCGGGAGCGATCTGCGGATTCATCGTCGCCCTCGCGTTGAGCGGCCTGCTCGTGCGGCTCGCGCCGAGCGCGAGCGTCGATGCCGCGAAAGCCGAAACAGCGATGCTGTTCGTGCCGCTCGTCTGGACAGGCGTGTTCTCCGTCGCGTATCTGTTTCGCAGCGGCTTGCGCGCGTGGCTCTGGCTCGGCGCAGCGAGCGTCGTGACACTGGCGCTCTTCGAAATCTGCAAGTAACCCTCATGCGCACCGATCTCCTACGCGTCTACAAGACCGTGCATACGTGGACCGGCGTGATCTGCGGTCTCGCGCTGTTCATCTGCTTCTACGCGGGCGCGATCACGATGTTCAAGGATCAGCTGATCGACTGGGCCACGCCGCCCGCCAGCGTGCATCAACTGATTCGCGTCGAAGATTCGCCAAAGCTGATCGGGCAGGTGCTTGCGACGCAGCCCGATGCGCGCAAGTATTTGTCGCTGCGTTTTCACGACCGCGATCACGCGTGGTTGACGTGGCCCACGCACGGCCGCTCGCAGCGCGCGACGGCCACGTTCGATGCGAACGGCCAGTTGCATATCGACACGACGCATCCGTCCGATGTCGCGCAGTTCGTCAACGTGCTGCACATGACGGCGGGCGTGCCGGGAGGCTTCGACGTCGGCATGGGCGTGATGGGCGTGGTCTCGCTGCTGTACGGGCTGGCGCTGGTGTCGGGCGTGATCGTGCTGCTTCCGACACTGATCAAAGACCTGTTCGTGTTGCGTATCGGCAAGAACCTGAAGCGGATGTGGCTCGATGCGCACAACGTGGTCGGCATTCTGAGCTTGCCGTTTCATCTGGTGATGGCGCTGTCGGTTGTGGGCTTCGGGTTGCACGACTACATCTACAGTGCGCAAGACAAGCTGATCTACGACGGCAAGCTGCAACCGATGCTCGTCGCACAGAATCCGTTCTTCGGCAAGGCGCCCGCGAAGCCCGAACAGGACGCGACGAAACTGCTCGCGCCCACGACTTTGCTCGACAAGGTGCGCGCACAGGCGCCCGGTTTCGAGCCGGAAGAGCTGACATGGCGGCGCGCGGGACAGCCTGGCGCGACTGTCTTCGTGCGCGGCGAAGACCCGCATTACCTCGCGCGCAGCGGCGGCTTCGCGTTGATGGACCCCGTCAGCGGCGAGTTCGTGAACCACAAGTTCCTGCCCGGCGATGGCAACGGCGACAACTGGGCCGCCGCCACGAGCGCGATTTACGCGCTGCATTTCGGCAGCTATGGCGGCGCGCCGATTCAATGGGGCTACTTCGTGCTCGGACTCGCTGGCGCGTTTCTCTTCTATTCGGGCAATCTGCTGTGGATCGAAAGCCGGCGCAAGACGCAGCGCGCGGAGAACCAGAGCATCGCGCAGCGTCGTTCGGCGAGCTTTCTCGCTTCGTTGACGGTGGGTGTGGCGCTCGGCTGCATCAATGGCATAGCTTTGAGCCTCGTCGCAGCGAAGTGGCTGAGCGGCCATGTCGCGGATATGCACGCGTGGCACGCGACGATCTACTACACGGTGTTTTTGGCGTGCGTCGCGTGGGCGTTCTTGCGCGGCGCGCCGCGCGCGGCTGTCGAACTGCTGCTGTGCGCGGTGATTGCCACGGCTGCGCTGCCGTTGACGAGCGTCGCGGGCTGGCTGTTTCCGTCGACGAACTGGTGGGCGGGCAGTAGCGACGGCTCGCTGGCCGTCGATATCGTCGCGGCGCTCGGCGCTGCCTGCTATGCGTGGATGTGGCGCGCGACGGCCAGACGCGTATCGATGGGGCGCACCGACAGCGTCTGGTTCGACCGCTCGCGTCAGAAGTCCGTGGTCAACGACATCAGCAACGTGCGCGGCTTGCCCTGAGTCAGGTAAGCGCCCGTCGTCGATGACCAGTACGACTTGTTGGTCACATTCTGGACGGTCGCGCGGAGCGTCGTCGTGTGTTTGAAGACGGTCGTCGTGTAGCGCGCGCCGAGATCGAAGGTGTCCCACGCTGGAATCGACAGCTTGTTCGCCGCATCCAGATACTGGTTGCCCGTGTGGACCCATGCGGCCGTGAACGTCAGGCCCGGCACCCACGGCAAATCGTATTCGCCGCCGATGTTGAACAGATACGCCGGCACACCGATCGGGCGATAGCCGTCCGTCGCGCCGAGGTTCGTGTCGAGCTGCTTCGCGTTGAGCAGCGTCGCGCCCGCCAGCAGGCGCACGCCCTTGACCGGCTCGCCATACACCGAAAATTCGATCCCGCGATTACGCTGCGTGCCGTTTGTGCCGAACACGTTGGTCGTGCTGTCCGTATAGGCCGTCGGCTGCTCGATCTGGAACAGCGACAGCTCGCCGCCGAAATGATTCGTGTCGTACTTCGCGCCGACTTCATATTGCTTCGAGCGGCGCGGCGAAAGCGTCTGGCCGACGTTGCTCGCGCCGAACGGCGCCGTCTGGCCCGCCGCGAGCGACTCGGCGCGGTTCGCGAACAGCGAGATCTCGCTGGTCGGCTTGACGACGAGACCGAAGATCGGCGTGTTGATCGACTGGTCGAAGGTGCTGGTGATCTGGTCGGTGCCGACCGTGTAGTTGTTCTGATGCAGCTGCTGGTGACGCGCGCCGATCGTGAACAGCACGCGGTCGTTAAAGAAGCCGAGCGTATCCGATACGGCAATGCTGCGCGTCAGGATCTGGTCCGCGAGGCTCGGCTCTTCGAAGCTGCCTGCGACGAAGCCGTTCGCCGCCGGCTCGGGCACGATGCCGCCACCATACAGGCTGGTCGGGAATGAGCTGCTGAAGGCGAACGCTTCGCGGTCGACGAGGCTCGTAATCGCCGCACCCAGCGACACCATATGCGTGACAGGACCCGTCGCGAAGCGGCCGCGCACGCCGACTTCCGCCGATTCCGCGTTGGTCGTGCGCAGGATGTCGCCGCGCGTGGCCGTCGTGCCCGTGAGCGCGTTGAAAGTCGGCGACGAATACGTACCGTCTTCGTGCGAGCGATGCACGCCGCCGCTCGCGTAGGCCGTCCAGCCCGGCAGGAAGTCGTATTCGGCGCGCAGGATGCCGACCGTGTCTTCAAGCGTGCTCTGCGTCCACGGCTGCGCGAAGTTGTGCGTTGCCGACGGCGGTTCGGGCATGATGTCGCCCGTCACCGAAATGGTCGAGCGGCCCTGGTCGATATTCTTGCGCTGATACAGGAAGTCGCCGTACAGACGCAGCTTCTCGCCGCGCCAGTCGAGCGAAACGGCTGTTGTCTGGTTGTGGCGGAATTCGTCGTCGATGCTGGTCTGGCCGCCGTCGATCGAACCGTTCACACGAATACCGAACTGGCCTTCACTGCCGAAGCGGCGACCCACGTCGACCTGCGTGCCGATCTGGCCCGAAGCCGTGCCATCGACGGTCACTTGCGTGAGCGGCTTGTCGTCGGCGCGTTTGAGTTCGAGATTGATGCCGCCGCCGATCGCGGAGCCCGTCGGCGATGCGCCGTTCAGGAATGCATTGGCGCCCTTGAACACGTCGACGCGCTCGAGCACATCGACGGAAACGAGCTGGCGCGGCGTGATGCCGTACAGGCCGTTCAGCGACACGTCGTCGCCGTTCAGCTGGAAGCCGCGGATCACGAATACTTCCGAGAAGTTGCCGAAGCCGTAGGCCGGACGCACGGCGGGATCGTGCGACAGCAGATCGCCGATGCTCTGCGCCTGCGAATCCTGAATCGCCTTCGACGTGTAGCTCGTCATGCTGAACGGCACGTCGATGTTCTTCTGGTTGCCGAGCACGCCGAACTGGCCGCCGCGCGCAATCTGGCCGCCCGAATAGGTCGGCGCGAAATCGCCGGGCAGGGCTTCCGCCTGGCCTTGCACCTTGACGGCGGGGAGCGTGGTGCCGGCGGCGCCGTTCGAAGGCGCGTCAGACGACTGTGCGTGGGCGGTGACGGCGATGCCCATCGTCAGCGGCAACGCTGCATAGGCGAACAGATGGCGGACAGCAGCATGCAGCGGCCGAACGCGCGGACGCGAAGAATTGGTGGTAGGCATGATGGCCAATCCCTGAGTAAAACTGTTTTTTGGGGTGACGGCGGGCGTCGACTACTTTTGGTTGGGCGCGAAGCGGTCGTCGGAACGACGGATGCAGGCGGGTGATGCGATTTTATTCAAATAAGAATGATTCGTATATGCGTTTTCAATAAACGCAACGGGAAGGAATGGAAAGCGTTGCGCTAGTGCAACAGGCGGGAGGTGCGGTGTCGCGCGCAGGCTACACGCGGGCGGGCTTGGCGGGGGCGGCGGGGAAAATGAACGTTGCTGCGGCGATACAAACGCTTGCATTACACGAATAGGGGTTTATACTGATCTCTGTCTCCTCCATGTCTCCTCCTGATATGGATTCAGCCCACCACTTGGTGGGCTTTTCTTTTTGTCCCCTCGGTATGCGCACGGCGCGTTGGCTTTCAGTCACGGGCCAAAGAACGTCTGGCAAAAGTGGCCGGGTACGCGGCACTGCGCCGTCTCTGTCTGACCGGCTTGCGGTTGATCGACTGTCGAACAACCGGCGACAAGGCAAGCCAGCAGGCACATCATCCCTGCGCGTGCGTCCCTTCTTCGGCGTATGAAGAACCCGAGCATGTTGCACCTCGAAGCGCGTATCGGGCGAAGCACCGGGGCCAGCGTTTGCCGCAAGCCCCGGTTCGGCCTCCATCCAATCGATGTTACGCGCTCGCGGTCAACCGCTCCGGCGTCCGATAGTCACTGAGCAACCGCTCCTTCTTTTTCGCCGCTGCCTGGAAATTGCGTTCCTTCACATGACCGAAGCCGCGGATATCGTCCGGCAGGCCGGCGAGCTGGAGCGCCACGGGAAGGCGTTCAAGATCGAGCGTTGCGCAAAACTCGTCGGCCAGCGCGACGTACTCCGCAATCAGTTGCCGCTCGCCGCGCCGCTCGGCTGTTTTGCCGAATACATCCAGCGCGGTGCCGCGCAGTCCCTTCATGCGCGTGAGCGCACGGAAGACGGGCAGCATCCACGGACCGAAGCTTTTCTTCTGCAAATTCCCACGTTCGTCGCGCTTCGCGAGCAACGGCGGCGCGAGATGGAAGCTCAGCTTGTAATCGCGGCCAGGTTCGCCCTCGAACTGTTGACGCAGTTTGTCCAGATAAGCAGGATCCGCGTAAAGGCGAGCGACTTCGTATTCGTCCTTGTAGGCCATCAACTTCGCGAGGCCCGTCGCCACCGCGCGCGTGAGCGGCAGTTTCGAGTTGCCTGCGATCTGCGTTTCCTTCACGCGGATACGGTCGATCACATCGCGATAGCGCTGCGCATACGCTGCGTTCTGATACGCCGTCAACAGCGCTTCACGCGATGCGATCAGCTTGTCGAGCGATTCAGGCATCTGCATGACGATCGCCTGCGGCGCGACAGCCGGCTTGAGCAGCGCCTTCACAGCCGCCTCGCCATGATGCGCGATATAGCGTCCCCAGTTGAACGCCTGCCGATTCTTCTCGACCGATACGCCAATGAGCTCGATCGCGCGCACGAGGCTCGACAGTTGTAGCGGCAGCCAGCCTTTCTGCCACGCAAACCCAAGCAGCAACGGATTGCTATAGATCGTGTCGCCGAGCAGCTTCAGCGCGAGCGCGTTGGCGTCGATGAAGGCGCATCCTTCGCCGATGCTGTCGCGTAGTCCCGCTTCCGTCTGCGTGCCCGGGAAAGTCCACTTCGGGTTCTTGACGAATTCGGCCGTCGGCGTCGCGCCGCTGTTGATCGCGGCAACCGTCACGCCGTGTTGCGTGCGCGACAGCACATCGTTCGACGCCGACACGATCGCGTCGCAACCGATCACCAGCCGCGCTTCGCCCGTCGCAATGCGCGTCGCGTGCAACGCGTCGGGCGAGGACGCGACCTGCACGTGGCTGAGCACGGCGCCGCCTTTTTGCGCGAGGCCGGCCATGTCGAGCACGGTGACGCCCTTGCGTTCGATATGTGCGGCCATGCCAATCAGTCCGCCAATCGTCACGACACCCGTGCCGCCGACGCCCGTCACGAGAATGCCGTACGGCCTGGCGAGCGCCGGTAGCGACGGCACCGGCAGCGTGTCGAACTCGCCATTAACTGCGCCGCTGCCGCGCGCGGCCTGAGGCTTGCGAAGCTGCGCGCCTTCAGCCGTGACGAAGCTCGGACAAAAGCCCTTCACGCACGAAAAGTCCTTGTTGCACGACGACTGGTTGATCTTGCGCTTCGTGCCGAGCGGCGTATCGAGCGGCTCGACGGACAGGCAGTTCGATTGCACCGAGCAATCGCCGCAGCCTTCGCATACCGCATCGTTGATGAACGCACGGCGCGCGGGATCGGGATACGCGCCGCGTTTGCGCCGCCGCCGTTTCTCGGTCGCGCAAGTCTGGTCGTAGATCAGCACGGTCGTGCCGGGCATATCGCGCAGTGCGCGCTGCACGGAATCGAGTTGATCGCGATGATGAACATCGACGCCCGCAGGCAACACGATGCCCGAGTGATACTTCTGCGGCTCGTCGGTGACGATGACGATGCGCTTCGCGCCTTCGGCGTGGACCTGATGCGCGATCTGCGGCACGGTCAGCACGCCGTCGACGGGCTGGCCGCCCGTCATCGCGACGGCATCGTTGTAGAGAATCTTGTAGGTGATGTTCGCGTTTGCCGCGATGGCCGCGCGAACCGCAAGCAGACCCGAATGGAAGTACGTGCCATCGCCGAGATTGACGAAGACATGCTTATCGCCGGAGAAATGCATCTGGCCGATCCACGCGACGCCTTCGCCACCCATCTGGCTGAAGGTTTCCGTCTTGCGGTCCATCCACATCGACATGTAGTGACAGCCGATGCCCGCAAGCGCGCGAGAGCCCTCAGGCACGTTAGTCGACGTGTTGTGCGGGCAGCCCGAGCAGAACCACGGCTTGCGTTCGACCGATACACGCGGCTTCGCCGCTTCGCGCTCTTTCGCTTCGATGATCGCGACGCGCGCGAGCATCCGCGCCCGCACGTCGTCGGGCAAATCGGCGCGCGAGAGGCGCCGTGCAACGGCCTTCGCGATCAGCGCGGGCGACAGCTCGTAATGCGCGGGCAGCAGCCAGTCGCCGCGTGGTACTGACCATTCGCCGCCTTCGTTGTCGCGCTCGTCGAACTTGCCGTAGATCTTTGGCCGCACGTCCTCGCGCCAGTTGTATAGCTCTTCTTTCAGCGCGTATTCGAGAATCTGGCGCTTTTCTTCGACGACGAGAATTTCTTCCAGGCCCGTTGCGAATGAACGTGCATCCTGCGCGTCGAGCGGCCACACGCAGCCGACTTTCAGCACACGCAAGCCAATTTGAGCGCATGTGTCTTCATCGAGGCCCAGGTCGCTGAGCGCCTGGCGCACGTCGAGATAGGCCTTACCCGCCGTGATGATGCCGAAGCGCGGCGTCGGCGAATCGATCACGACGCGGTTCAGCTTGTTCGCGCGGATATAGGCGAGCGCCGCATACCATTTCTCGTCGAGCAGCCGCGCTTCCTGCGCGAGCGGCGCGTCGGGCCAACGGATGTTGAGGCCGCCTTCAGGCATCGCGTAGTCGGTCGGCGTGACGATTTCGACACGGTCCGGATCGAGATCGATCGACGCCGTGGATTCGATCACGTCCGTCACGCACTTCATCGCGACCCATAGACCCGAGTAGCGGCTCATCGCCCAGCCGTGCAGCCCGTAGTCGA
Source organism: Paraburkholderia sp. SIMBA_054 (assembly GCF_046534875.1). Classification (NCBI taxonomy): domain Bacteria; kingdom Pseudomonadati; phylum Pseudomonadota; class Betaproteobacteria; order Burkholderiales; family Burkholderiaceae; genus Paraburkholderia; species Paraburkholderia sp. SIMBA_054. The sequence goes on from NZ_JAWRXV010000018.1 coordinate 60,853, forward strand.
GATATTCCTGCACGTTCGCCGGATACAGCACGGGAATCCCCGCCGCGATGAACGCGTGCTCCGACTGATGCGCGACCGACGACGACTTCGCCGCGTGATCGTCGCCCGCCAGCACGAGCACGCCGCCGCGCGCGTCGCTACCGGCGGAGTTCGCGTGCTTGAACACGTCGCCCGTCCGGTCGACGCCGGGGCCTTTGCCGTACCACATGCCGAATACGCCGTCGCGCGTCGCGCCTGGCCACAGGTTGATCTGCTGCGTGCCCCAGACGGACGTCGCGGCCAGATCTTCGTTGACGCCGGGCTGGAAGACGATGTCGTTGTCCTGCAGATGCTTTTTTGCTTTCCACAGCGACTGATCGAGCGCGCCCAGCGGCGAGCCGCGATAGCCGGAAATGAAGCCAGCCGTGTTGAGCCCGGCCTTACGGTCGCGTGCTTTTTGCAGCATCGGAAGACGCACCAGCGCCTGCGTGCCGCTGATATACACACGGCCTTTTTCGAGCGTGTACTTGTCTTCAAGCGTGACGGGCGTGTCGGGCGTTTCGGTCGCTAGGTCGGATGCGACGGCTAGATCGGGCGCATTCATGGCAGGGCTGTCTCCGGGGAATCGTGATTTTTCGCGAGTATAAAAAGCCGAATTGCTATCGTAAAATCACAAATAGACAATTCTGGTATTCGAAAATCAGATGGCGTTCGATCTCACACTCCGGCAGCTGCGTTACTTCGTGGCGGCGGCCCAAACCGGCCAGTTCTCGATGGCGGGGGCCAACGAGCACGTATCGCAATCGGCGATCACCAACGCGGTGCTCGCGCTGGAAAGCGGTCTCGGCACACGGCTGTTCGAGCGGTTGCCGCAGGGCGTCACGCTCACGCCGGACGGCCAGGATTTCTACAACCACGCGCGACGCGTGCTCGACGCCGCGCGCGATGCCGTGCACAAACCGCCGTTTCGCTCGCACGATATGCGCGGAACGGTGCGCATCGCCGCTTCTTATACGGTGCTGGGCTATTTCCTGCCCGAACTGCTGGCGCGTTTCCGGGCGACGTATCCGTTCATCGAGTTCGATTTGCGCGACATGGAGCGGGCGGACATCGAACGCGCGGTGCTGGATGGCGAGGTCGAGATCGGCGTCGTGCTGCTGTCGAATGTCGAAAAGCTCAGCCGGTTCGGCAGCCAGGTGCTGATCCGCTCGCGGCGGCAACTGTGGCTCGCGCCGTCACATCCGCTGGCGCAAGTGGACGCGCCGTCGCTAAAGGACATCGCGGCGCATCCGTACATCCTGATCACGGTGGACGAGGGCGAGCAGTCGACGCTGCGCTACTGGAAGAAGAAGGGGATTACACCGAACGTCGCGTTTCGCACCAGTTCGATGGAAGCGCTGCGCGGACTGGTCGCGCATGGTTTCGGCGTGACGGTGCTGTCGGATATGGTGTTCCGTCCGTGGTCGCTGGAAGGCAAGCGTATCGACGCGCGCCCCATCACGGACGTGGTGCCGCAAATGGATGCGGGCATGATCTGGGCCAAGGGCGCGCAGTTGAGCGGGCCGGCGACGGCGCTACAGCAGTTTCTGATTCACGCGTGCGGCACGTGAAGGATGCCGCGCGCGGCGGCCCGCCATGCAGGCCGCCGGCACACGCGAGACACGGTCAGTGTGAAATGCTCTCGAGCGATTTGCCGAGCGTTCGCGGGCCCATCAGACCGATCACGAAGATCACGAGCGTCATCGCGCCCGCAATGAAAACGAATACGCCCGTGACACCGAAATCCTTCAGCGTGAACGCGATCACGAACGAACTGAACACCGCCGACAGACGGCTCCACGAATAGACGAAGCCCACTGCCCGCGCGCGAATCGCCGTCGGATAGAGTTCCTGCTGATACGCGTGATAGGTGAACGAGATGATGTTGCCCGCTAGCGTCAGAAGCACGCCCAGTATCACGATGGCGACGGCCGATGCCGCCTGGCTGAAGAGCAGGCCGGCCACGATATTGAGCGCGGCCATGCAGACGATCACATGCTTGCGTTCGAAGCGGTCGGCAATCCAGTAGCCGAGCAACGGCCCAAGCGGCGCAGCCAGGCCGATGACGGTCGTGTACAGCAAGCTGGACGTTACCGTGATGCCTTGCTTGACGAGCAGCGTCGGCACCCAGTTCGCGAAGCCAAAGAAGCCGACTGTCTGGAAGATGTGGAAGATGATCAGCATCACGGTGCGCTTGCGATACGGCGGTTTCCACATATCGGCGAATCCGGCCTTGCGCGGCACCGGGTCGGCGGGGCCTGGCTCGGGCAACGGCTGCCCGTGCTGCTGCGCGACTTTTTCTTCGAGACGGGCGAGGACTTCGTCGGCTTCGCGAAGCCGCCCTTTGCCCGCCAGCCAGCGCGGACTTTCCGGAAGATTGCGCCTGAAGTACCAGACGAACAGCGCGCTGATGCCGCCGAGCAGCACGACCCATCGCCACCCGTCCACGCCAAATGGCGCCCTGGGCACGAGCAGCCAGGAAAGAAACGCGACGACAGGCACGGCCGAGAAGCCGATCGTCTGACAGATTGCGAATGCCCTGCCGCGCAGATGCTTCGGCGCGAGTTCGGACATGTAGGTGCCGATGGTAATCAGCTCGACGCCAATTCCCATGCCCGAGATGAAGCGCCACAAGTTCAAACCGGTGGCCGTATCCTGGAAGGCCATCACCGTGTTCGCAGCGACGTACCACAGTAAAGACCACGTGAAGATCGCGCGTCGGCCGAAACGGTCGGCGAGAAAGCCGCATGCGATCGTGCCGACGAACAGTCCGCTGAAGAGCGCAGCGATGAAGCTCGCGACGCCTGACGTGCCGAACAGACCTGTGGTGGTGGGCGTGAGGATGCCGCTCTTGACGAGACCGGGCGCGATGTAGCCGGTGAAGAGAAGATCGTAGAGCTCGAAGAAGAAACCAAGGCTCAGCAGCAGGATCAGCTTCCAGACTGCGCGCGTCGCGGGAAGCCTGTCGAGGCGCGCCGAAATCGCGCCCGTAGCGGCCGCCGACGCTGTCTCGACGCGCGTTGGAAGGTCAGTGGCGCGTAGATCCGAGGCGCCCTCCAGAATGGCCATGTCTGTCTCCTGTCTCGTAGTTTGAATGTTTCTCGGATCGAGCACTGCCCGCTATCCGTAGTCGATCGCACGGCGCTTCACGCGTACTGCTCCTGCAACTCGGCGAATGAAGCGATCCGGCCCGCAAGCGCGCTCGCCACCACGGTCGGCGGACTGGCAAGCCATACCTGACCGGGCCCGGAGCGGCCGGGGAAATTGCGGTTGATCGCGCTGATCGTCACCTGGCTCGCATCCGTCGACGAACCCGGCCCGCAGTTCGCGCATGCGCCGCACGACGGTTGCAGCAGGATGGCGCCGACCTGCTCGAACGCGTCGATATAGCCGCGCCGCACGCAATAGTCCCTGACGTCGGATGTGCCGAACTGCAGATAGAGCTTCACATCGGATGGCACGCGCATGCCGCGCGCCGCAGCCCATGCCAGCACCGCGTGATAGTGGTCGAAGTCCTCGCGCTTTCCCGCTGTACACGAACCGCCATACGCAATCTCGACGCGTGGACGTTGGGCAAGATCGCGCAGCGCAATGCCGTTGCCGGGGTCGCCGGGTGCGGCGAGCATCGGCGAAATCTGCGTGCAGTCGATCGCGATCACGTCGGCGTAGACTGCGTCCGGATCGCTGCGCATCCACGGCTCGATCACGAAGTCGATGCCGCGCCGTTCCTTGAGAAAGCGGACGGTTTCTTCGTCGGGCGCGACGATGCCGGTGAAGCCGCCGAGTTCCGCCGTCATGTTCGTGAGGGTCGCGCGTTCGTCGGTCGTCAGCTGCGAGATCGCGGAGCCGGCGAACTCGAATATCTTGCCCACGCCCGCGCCGGCACGGATTCTCGGGTCGGCGAGCAAATGCAGCGCGAGATCCTTCGCCGTCACGCCGGCCGGGACGGGGCCTTCGAAATCGACGCGCAGCGATTGCGGCACGGTCATCCGCACCGCGCCCGTGACGAAAGCGTTCGCCATATCCGTCGTGCCGACGCCGAACGCCACGCAGCCGAGCGCTCCGCTATGCGGCGTGTGCGAATCCGTGCCGACGATGAGCTGACCTGGCAGCGCATAGCGTTCCGCCATCATCGCGTGCGAGATGCCTTCGGAGCCTTCGCTGATGGTGTCGCCCGTGGCGTTCAGGTAGCCGTGATTCGTCAGCCCGTAGTCTTTAGCGAATTGCCGGTGTGCTTCCGACAGTTCGCGCACATCGGGCAGCAGACCGTTTCTCACGTGCAGTTCGCTCTTGTGCGAATAGGAGAGATGGTCTTCGAACGTGAGAATGGTTTCGGGCTGATCCAGCGACAATGGCTTGCCGAACGTCGCGTGCAGCATATGCGTTGCCATGCCCGTGTAGTACTCGTGGATAAAGCGCCAGTCGGCACGCACGAATACGCCGGAGCCGGGCGTGAGCGAATCGCCCGTGCCTTCCGTGCGAAGCGCGTGGCGCTGCAGAATCTTTTGCGCAAGCGTGCGGGGTTCGGTATCGATGGAATCTACGGGGCACACGGCGATTTCGATGCGCCGCATATGCCGCGCGCCATAGCGCAACAGGCCGCCGCTTCTGAGGATCGACGCGGACAGGTTGTCGCGCGAGGCAACGAGTTCTTCAATCTCGATCGGCTCGCCGCGCTGGATGCGTTCGATCAGCCCGAAATCCGTCGATGTAAACAGGCCAAGGTTATCCGCGTTCTGCCGATAAATCCGTTCGAAGCTCTTCGCAATCACGAGCCGGATGCCCGCGCGATATTCCGCGATCGGACTGTGTTCGCGCGACGAACCTTTACCGTATCGATTGCCCGCGACCGTCACGCAAAAGCCGCCCGCGCGGATCGCGTCGGGGCCGATCGGATTACGATCTCCCGTGCGGAACCCGACGTAAGGAAACCGGCCCAGACGTTCGTCGAAGCGGGTGAGCACGCTCATCGGCGTGATCTCGTCCGTCGATACGTCGTCTCTCAGCGTTCCCGCCAACGCCTGCGTCAGATCGGAGCCGTCGAGTTGCCGTTCGATCCGTTCAGGATCGTCGCAAAGAAACAGTATCCGGCCCGTCAAATCCAGTTTCGCCATCTGATTTCTCCTTCAACGGGAAATCTAGACGGCGACGGCTTCGACCACGAAGTGCTCGATCGGCAAAGGGGACATCGCAAATCGCGATGTCCTCGTTAACCCTCGGCCTGAGAGAGTGAATCGATCAACGCCTGCACGGCTTTAAGGCGCGACGATTTTTTGAGCGCGTGAACGCGCAGGCTGCGGTTACGCGCCCACGTTTCATCGAGCGGCCGGCGCACGAAACCGCGCGATCCGGCGAAAGCGGACGCGGCGCTCGTCGGGACGATGCCGATGCCGAGTCCCGCTTCGACCATCCGGCATTGCGCATCGAAACTGTTGACCGTCACGGACAGGTTGAGCGGCGTCCGCACGGCATCGGCACGCTCCTTCAGAGTCTGATCGAGTGAGCCGCCCGCCTGCAACGCGACGAGTGGAAAACGGATGACGTCGCTGAATGTCGGCGCATCGAGGGCGGCGAGTTCATGATCGAGCGGGAGCACGACCATCAGCGGATCATCGGCGAAGTGCCATGAATCCAAGCCTCCCGGTATCTTGCTGCTCGCCGAGATGCCCACATCTGCGCGGTCGTCCACGCACGCGCGAATCACTTCATCGCTAATGTGCTCGGTCAACGCGATCTGTACGAGCGGATAGCGGGCCTGAAAGGCTTTCAGACGCTCGGGCAAAAAGCCGACGATCGCGGACGCGTTCGCATACAGACGCACGACGCCGGCGACCTGGCCGCTGAGCGACTGAACCTCGCGCGCGAGCGACTGCAACTGATCATGGACGGATGCCGCGCGCGCGAATGCGTGGCGGCCCGCCTCGGTCAACTCGACGCCTGAAGGCGAGCGGATCAGCAAAGGAAGGCCCATTGCGGATTCGAGATCCGCAATGCGTCTGCTCAAAGCTGAAGGGGCGATGTGATTGCGGCTGGCCGCCCGAGCGATGGAGCCTTCCTGCACGACGGATATGAACAGCTCCAGGCTGTACGGATCGATGCGCATGCTGCCGGACCTTGTCGACGTTCTTGGCTTGTGGGGCGAACTGATCGGGGCAGTCCGTCAGCGGCCATATTAACAGCGGCCCTTTTTGCGCCCGTGGCCGGTGGGCGCGTGATGCCACGAGTGAGGGCAATGCGCCTCGACATTCAACGCGCAGGCGGCAGAAACCGGAGCAATGCGCCCGTCACGACAGCAGGTTGCTCTTCGGCGACCCAATGACCCGACCCCTGCACATTGACCGCCTCGACATTCGTGGCGACATGCCGCAAATGATCGCCGATGATCGGCCCGAAGCTCCCCGCACCGCCGATGCCAAGCACCGGCATCGTCAGCTTCGTCGCGGAAAACGCCTGATTGGCCTTCACGTCTTGCGGAAACGCGCGGTAGTACTCGAAGCCCGCGCGCAGTGCACCCGGCATCGCGTATTCGCGGGCATAGGTTTCTTCGACTTCGTTCGTGAACGCGCGGGAGTTCACCGCTTCCGAGTTGTGGAACCACTTCAGGTATTCGAGTTCGTGTCCGGCGATCAGCATCTCGGGCACATCCTGCACCGAATAAAAGCGGAAGTGCCACGTGCGCGGCGTCTGCACGAGTTGATCCCACGGCTCGATGCCGGGAAGCGGCACGTCGAGAATCGCGAGCGTGCGCACTTCGTCAGGATGCTGGGCCGCATACGCATAAGCGACCATGCCGCCCATATCGTGGCCAACGACGTTGACCTGCGGACCGAGGTTGAGCTTCGCGACGAGCGCGCGAATGTCTTCGGCGACGTTCGCCTTGTCGTAGCCCGTCGCTGGCTTCGATGTATCGCCGAGGCCGCGTAGATCCGGCGCGAGCACCGTATAGCCGCGCGCGACGAGTTGCGGCATCACGTAGCGCCACATGTACGAGGTCGAGCCCCAGCCGTGCAGCAGCACGACGGGCGTGCCCTCTTGCTTGCCCCGCGCGAGCAGATAGTGGTAACGCACGCCGTTCACGTCGACCTTGCCGTCGACGATTTTTGCGGTCGAGGTCGAGATGGCCGCCGATGTCATCGGCAGATAGTCGTCATTGGTGGCAGCGTGAGCGTGATGCGCCGCGCCCGTCAAAACAATCGACGCGGCGAGCAAGGCGGAGATAAACGTATTGCGCATGATGATTCCAGTCGCTCTGAAGGGCGAACATGTGCGAAAGCCGGGATGGCAATGCCGGCACGATGTCAACGACACAGTGCGGCGACTGGAATGGATAGTAGGGAGGTGCCGGCCAATTGACGTACGTGTTTGCCGATGAACTCGTTGCATCGGATCGAACATGTCGGCAATGCCGGCGAAGGGAGGACTGGACGTGACGGCTGCCTCGGGCCGTCTCTATGCAAAGCTGGCTGGAGCGCACGCAGGGCGCGCAACCTTTAGGCCTTCGGCGCGACCGACGCTCCCGCGATCCCATGTCGCGCCAGCGCGTCGGCGACAAACCCGGAAGCCTTCATCTCTTCGACAAACGCATGCAACGCTGCCGCCGCCGCTTGCCCCCGGCTCTTCGGCGTACCCATTGCCTGCTGGATCACCATGAACCGTTCGTCGAGCAGCCGAAGCCCGCTGGCCTTCTTCGCATCGGCTTCGAGCTGCTGCTTCACGCCCGCAGCGACTTCGAGATTCTGTTCGAGGAACGTCTGCACGACAGCCGGAGAAGTCGGCGCGCGCACGATCTCCGCGGCCTTCAGTTCGCGCGTCAGGAACAGGTCATACGCGCTGCCCTTGCCGACGGCGACGCGGTTGTGCGCATGATCGACATCGGCATTTGTCTTCACGGGCGAGTCATCGCGCACGAGATAGAAGCCTTCGATCAACACATACGGCGCCGTGAACGCAACCGTCTCGCCGCGCAACGGATCGACGGCGAAGAAGCCAAAATCCGCGCGCTCCTCGCTGATCGCCTGAACCGATTTGCCCGCTGCGTCGAACACGACCAGTTCCAGTGCGACGCCGAGCTTGTCGGCGAACGCACGCGCGAGATCGACGGATACGCCGAACGGCTCGCCCGTTTCAGCGTTCTTGTTAGCGAGGATCGGGTTGCCGAGATTGATCGACGCGCGCACCTTGCCGGTGGGCGTGAACGCGGCAACGACGGTTTGATCGATAGTCATGAATGCTCCCGTGGCGACCGCGTTTTTGTGCTGCGGCCTGAGGGTGCAAGGATAAACCGGTTTTGTGTCGGTGCATAAAAGTCCCACTGAACATCACCTGGCGCCCGCACGGCCTCGACAAAAGTGCCATTGAATCTGCGTTTTGTGTAGGGACACGGCAGGCCCGGTCAAATATTCTGAATCCATCGAGACGATACGCCAGGCGCTGATCCCGTCGCCGGCGACGAACCACTCAAGGAGAGGATGTTGACCAGAAAAGTCCCGCTCAAGATCGCCATCGCTGAGCATCCGCATACATCGGCTATCCGCAACGGCTCCATTCCACGCACGCATCATCACCGAGGCGAAGCGCGATCTCATCTTTGGGAACATGTCGGTGGAGCAGATTGCTTTCGGGCTTGGCTTCGCAGATGCCGCGTACTTTACGCGCTTCTTCCGCAGAGAAGTGGGGCAGGCACCGAGCCAGTTCCGCGCGGCGGCCCGGCAATAGTCGCAAGCGTTCGCGTTGCTACGTGCCGCAGTAATCGGATCGAAAAAATACCAGTGAATCCGATTTTTGTGCAAGGACGCCCGATTGCATATCGACTACGCTTAGCCCATTTGTTCTCGAAGCTAATCGCTGATGACTCGGTCCCTCCAGAGAGACAGGCTAACGCGTTACGGATTCATCGCTGCATTTATCGCGCTGACGTTGTTGCCGGGATTGATGTTGCTGTCCGGGGGGGCAATGGTCAAGCAAGGACTGTCCACACTTTCTCAGACGAGCACCCGCAAAGTTGGCGCGCCATGACAGCACCGCAATGCTCGCAGCGATAATGCTCAATAGCTGTTACGCCTTCACATTGGCCGATGCCTATCAACTTCATGCCTTCTGCGCGTGCAATGTCAGCAGGCCGCCCTTCGAGACTGGCGCAAACGGTACAGTCGTCCATAGTTTCTGCCTCCTGGTGGAAAACAGGCCGTCGACACTGGAAGAAAAGGAAGCCCGTTAGAGCGGGCCAAGGTGAAGAACCCGCGAGGAGACCAGGCGGGCACGTCGAGTATTGCGCGACAATTTCCCACATGTAGCTGTTTTCTTGTGATTTCTTGATTGGAAATCGTCAACGAATCAAATCGATGGGCGTGTGGGGTTCGGTTTGGGCACAACTGCGAGGCCGGCCAGGAATTCGTTCAGGCAAGGCAAGCCCTTCGTCCGAGCATCGAGCATATTCATCCGAATAGATTGCTGCCTGCTTGAGGAAATCGGGGGCGGAGCGTGCTCGAGCAAGTCAGCAACCTATCGTCAACCGCCGAGACAACCGGTGAAAATTGCTGCGACGCAACGCAGACACGGAAATTCCGGAGAAAGGACTCGTTTGACGGCCGGTCACGTGACAATTCATACGGGGCGAGCTTTCCATGGGGATTGGTGCTGCAGACCCGCTAAATATATGTTTGACTTCACGGAATTTATCATTAAGATAGGCTCATGAATTGCTGCAACGCAGCATGCGAATTGGGCGACATGCCCCTATTTTTGGAGTCAGCCATGACCACGCTTGTACCGGAACAAACGATTAGCGCCACCAAAGCAAGCGTCGACACAGTCTTCGGTCTTGCGAGCAAAGCTCTCCACGGGTTCGAAATGCTGCTTGAACTCAATACACAGACGGTCAAAGCGACTCTGGCCGAGGTGCAGGAAATCGCTGTCCAGCCCGGCATTGGCAAAGATCCGCAAGCAGCCTTCGCAGTTCAAACGACCCAACTTCAGACTGGCGTTCAAAAGGCGCAGGCCTATTGGAAGCACGTAACCGAAATTGTCTCGAGCACTCAGGCCGAGTTCGAGGAGGCGGCCAAACTGGTTCTCAAGCAACCTTCACTTGAACCAAAAGCCTGGTTCGACAACATGTCGAAAAATGCACTGCCGGGAGGCGACACGATTGTGGCCTTCTGGAAGTCGAGTTTCGGCGCTGCGAGCCAGGCCGCTGATGCGGCGTATGCAGCAGCCACAAGGGCGACCAAAAAGGCCGTCGAGACCGCTGTCAGCCAGGCGTAGCGCTAGCTCGGCCCTGCCGCCTGAACATATTCCGTATATTGGCGCGCTGGCGCAGTGGTGTTGCATGCTGGGTCGAAAGCCGGAGTCTCGGTCGGAAGACCGGGACTCCCATTGGGTCCGGGTTATCGCGCTGTACGTGGAGTAGTTGAACGATTCTTCTGTTGGCCATATACGATATTGAGCGGACTACTGTACCGCCCAGTTGCCGCGGCATCATCTCAAGACTTGATAAGGAAGCGTCGGGCTTGCGCCCGCGCCGTTGACTCATCGTGCGCCAAGTATCCGCAGCACGTTTCCTTTGTCCGTAATCGCGATCGTCTGAAGACATTGAACGCATCTACGACGCGGCCGATGGCGTCTGCATAACGCGGCCTATTTCAATTTTGGAAACAATCATGGCAACCGGTACTGTGAAGTGGTTTAACGATGCGAAGGGCTTTGGCTTCATTACGCCAGACGATGGCGGCGAAGATCTGTTTGCTCATTTTTCGGAAGTGAAGGCGGAGGGATTCAAGTCTCTTCAGGAGGGTCAAAAGGTGAGCTTCGAGGTCAAGCAAGGACCGAAGGGCAAGCAGGCGGCCAACATTCAACCGATCTGATACCTAAGCGCTTTCGCGGTCGCGCGAAGAACGGTCCGCCGAGGCGGACCGTTCTTCTTGCAGTTATGTGCCGTTCGTGAATGCGGAAAGGGCCACGTCCTTTTGATTGCCCACGCCCGCATGTGATGACACGCTCACCGCAATGCTTGAGGGTATGGCCATGGATTTCCACAGCTTGTTCACTGAGGCCTTCGAACCCTTCAACATCTGAAGCCTGCATGACGGACGAAACACAACCTGCAAAGGCCGAGGCGTGATCACCCAGGGGCAATCGGAGTGAAGCTGATGTCTTTTCACGTTAGAGGGATACGGGCCGTAAAACGGGTGCCTGCGTCGGCGGTAGAAACCACCTCGAGCGTGCCACAGTGTGCTTCGACAATTTGCTTGCAGATGTAGAGACCGAGGCCTAATCCGCCGCCAGGTGCGCTTGTCGGAGGTCGCCAGTATGGCTCGAACACCTTCGCCAATAAATGCGGCTCAATAGGCTCTCCATCGTTGGTGACCGAGAGAACCAGATGAGTCTGGTCACTGCTCGCTTCCACGACAACCGGCGCATCGGTCGACCCATGCGTGAGAGCATTAGCTAGCAGGTTGGATAGCAACTGCTGGATGCGCCCAGTGTCGCAACGGACGACTGCTTGAACATCAAGATGGCTGGTTACAATGCGCGATTCATTTGCGGCGCGAAGCTCGTCGACGACCGCGCGCAGGTGCGCTGTGAGGTCTTCGACAGGCGTGATGGCGACTCTCATCCCTGATCCGAGTCGAATTCGCGCGAAATCCATCACGTCGTCGATTAGCCGGCTCATCCGGAACACCGTCGCTTTAAGGCGCTTCCCCATGTTCGTCAGGTCTGGGTCAGCGTGACGACGGCTCAGTATTTCGGCGGTTGCATTCACGGCTGCGAGTGGGTTTCGCAGGTCATGGCCAAGTACGGCGATGAACTGCTCTCTCAGCGCGGCCGTTTCCCTTTCACTCAGCAGTTGTGCTTCGGTCGACCACTGTCGCTTTTCGCTGTCCAGTTGCATCGCAATCAGATTAGCGAAGACCTCAAACATCCGGACGATGCGTGGCTCCGAGACTTGCGCTGGCCGGGCGTCAATTGCACAGAGGTTTCCGAAGTACTCACCGTTCGGCAAGATGATTGGAACGGAGATGTAGCTTTCGAGGCCGTAGATTGCAGGGGTGTGGTGACCGCGGTAGGTCGCATCTTCACTGAACTTGTCGATGATGATAGGCGCGCGTGCTGCGCGAGACTCAAAGCACAGCGTCGTCTGGAGTTCCAGTTGGCCGCCGGGCTTCAACCCGAAGCCGACGTTGTCCTGCACGGCGCAAGCGGTCCAGCTGGTGTCAGTGACTCGCGCAACTGCCGCGAATCCCATTCCCGTCTCATCACAAATCATCCGCAGAATGGACGGTACGGCGGAGATCCGGGCTACCGTACCAAGGTCGCGGGCCAGCGACTCTTGCGAATCGAGTGAAGCCGGTAAATTTGGCATCTATACCACCCCGTGGTTTGGTCCATTTTGCAACATTTCTTGCGCGGTCGGGCCTTGACGCGATTGTCGTGAAAAGGCGCCGGCGCGAGGTTGCGTAGTCACGCCGTCGGCAAGGCCGTGGCGCATTTCATGAGGGCGGCGTCATCGCGCTCGAGGGTATCAACAGAAACGGGCTCGCCAATATTCGGAATACCGCCAGCGCGGGGCGGAAGCGGCGCTTCACGCGTGGTTATCGACCCATGCGCGCGCCCATTCGAGGCCGATTTGTTTCGCTGGCGAGTCTGAATCCACCACGCCGAGAATACCCGGCGCTTCTATAAACTAGCCCGCATTTCGCAATCAACCACGCGGTGCGATTGCTCCACGGCTAAACGATCAGTCCTGTCCCTGAAACGCTATCATTTCAACATTTCTTGAAATATAGAAATGGAACGGGTAAAGTAGTCCACATGGACACGATCAATGCCGTACGCGCGCTCGGCGCGCTCGCTCACGAATCCCGCCTCGCCATCTTTCGCCAGCTTGTCATTGCCGGCCCTGAAGGCATGGCAGCGGGTGAAGTCGCGCAGCAGTTGGGGATTTCGCCTTCCGGCCTGTCGTTTCACCTGAAAGACCTCACGCACGCTGAACTGGTGAGTTCGCGACAGGAGGGGCGCTTCGTCATCTACACCGCCAACTTCGATGCGATGACCACGCTGATCGGCTTTCTCACGGAGAACTGTTGCGCCGGCGTCCCCTGCGCCGCCAGCGATCTTTCCAACTGCTGCGGAGACAAGCCATGAAACGCATGCACATCCACGTCGCGGTCGAGAACCTTGCGGACAGCGTCCGCTTTTATAGCGCGGTGTTCGGCAACGTCGAGCCGACGGTTACGAAGAGCGACTATTGCAAGTGGGAGTTGACCGATCCGCCCGTGAACTTTGCGATCTCCCAACGCGGTGCGAAGCCGGGCGTCGACCACATCGGCATCCAGGTCGAAACCGATGAAGAACTTGCCGAGATGAACGCGCGCTTCGCTGCGGCCGCACTCCCTGTGCAGCACCAGAGCGGCACCACGTGTTGCTATGCGAAGTCCGACAAGGCGTGGACCGTCGATCCGCAAGGCGTCGCGTGGGAAACCTTTCGAACGCTCGAATCGGCGCCCGTCTATGGACAGTCCCATATCGAGGCATTACCAGTAAGCGGATCGACGGCAGCCTGTTGCGTGCCGTCCGAGACCGCGATTTCAATCCGGAGCCGCCAATGAGCGACAAACCTTATTCCGTCCTGATCCTTTGCACGGGCAACAGCGCGCGCAGCATCATGGCTGAAGCGCTGTTCAACGTGCTTGGCAAAGGCCGCTTTCGCGCATACAGCGCGGGCAGCCATCCATCCGGCGCGGTCAATCCGTTCGCGGTCGAGCGATGCAACGCGCTGGGCTATGACACGGCACAGATGCGCAGCAAGAGTTGGGACGAGTTCGCCAAACCCGACGCGCCGCAGATGGACTTTGTCATCACCGTGTGCGATCAGGCTGCTGGCGAGGTCTGTCCGATCTGGCCTGGCAAGCCCGTGACGGCGCATTGGGGATTCGAAGATCCCGCGGCCTTCCAGGGAACCGACGACGAGAAGCGTAAAGTCTTCGACAAGGTCTATCGACAGATCATGAACCGCGTGAACCAATTCGTGAACCTGCCTTTGCATGTTCTCGATCACAACGCGATCCAGCGCGAAATGCGCGCGATCGGCGAACGCCCGGCAGAAGAAGCCAATGAGCAGCACTGAGGCTCGCACAGCCGTGCGCCCGGCGATTGGTTTTTTCGAGCGCTATCTGACGCTATGGGTTGCGCTGTGCATCGTTGCCGGTGTGGTGTTCGGGCAGATACTTCCGCGCGTGTTTCAGGCGATAGGCCGTATGGAAGTGGCGCACGTCAACGTGCCCGTCGGGGTGCTGATCTGGATCATGATTATCCCGATGCTCGTCAAGATCGACTTCGCGGCGATGAAGCAGGTCGGCAGCCAATGGCGCGGCATCGGCGTGACCCTTGCGGTCAACTGGCTCGTCAAGCCGTTCTCGATGGCGCTGCTCGGTTGGCTGTTCATCCGTCACGTGTTCCGGCCTTGGCTGCCCGTCGAGCAGCTCGACAGCTACGTCGCGGGTCTGATCCTGCTGGCCGCCGCGCCCTGCACGGCGATGGTGTTCGTGTGGTCGCAGCTGTGCAAGGGCGATCCGTATTTCACGTTGTCGCAGGTCGCGCTGAACGACTCGATCATGATCGTGGCGTTCGCTCCCCTCGTCGCGTTGCTGCTCGGCTTGTCTGCGATTACGGTGCCGTGGGATACGCTGATCGCGTCCGTCTGTCTGTACATCGTCATTCCCGTCATCCTCGCGCAACTGCTGCGGCGCCATCTGCTGGCGCGCGGCGAAGCGCATTTTCGCAGCGTCGTTGCGCGCCTTGGCCCGTGGTCGATCTGCGCATTGCTTGCGACGCTGGTCCTGCTGTTCGCGTTTCAAGGCCAGGCGATCGTCGCGCAGCCGCTGGTGATCGCGATGCTCGCTGTGCCGATCCTCGTTCAGGTGTTTCTGAACTCGGGGCTTGCCTACCTGCTCAATCGCCGGCTTGGCGTCGCACATTGCGTGGCTGGACCATCCAGTCTCATTGGCGCGAGCAACTTCTTCGAACTCGCAGTCGCCACGGCAATCAGTCTGTTCGGTTTTCACTCGGGCGCCGCGCTCGCGACAGTAGTCGGCGTATTGATCGAGGTGCCCGTGATGCTGCTGGTGGTCGGCATCGTGAACCGTTCACAGCTCTGGTATGAATCAGGGCATCGGCAAGCTGCGGCCAGCCTTCGGAGAAACTGACCATGCTGAGCGATCTGCCGAACATCAGCGCTTCACATCTCGAAACACCGCAACTGGAGAAGCTGACACCCGCGGCTACATCGACGCATCCGCCGCGCATCCTGCTGCTGTATGGGTCGCTGCGGGCCACGTCGTACAGCCGGCTGCTTACGCTCGAAGCCGAGCGCATCCTCCGGCATTTCGGCGCGGACACACGTGTGTTCGATCCTCACGGCCTGCCGCTCGCCGATAGCGTCCCGGCAGACCATCCGAAGGTGATCGAACTGCGCAAACTGTCGGAGTGGTCCGAGGGGCAGGTATGGTGCAGCCCTGAGCGTCACGGCAATCTGACGGCCGTGTTCAAGAACCAGATCGACTGGCTGCCGCTCGAAAGCGCGGGAATACGGCCGACGCAAGGCCGCACGCTCGCTGTCATGCAGGTGTGTGGCGGCTCGCAGTCTTTCAACGCGGTGAATGCGCTGCGCGTGCTCGGCCGCTGGATGCGGATGGTGACGATCCCCAACCAGTCGTCGGTTGCGAAGGCCTATCAGGAGTTCGATTCCGACGGCCGGATGAAGCCCTCTGCCTACTACGACCGCGTGGTCGACGTGATGGAAGAGCTGTTCAAATTCACGCTGCTTGTCCGGGATCGTTCGGACTATCTGACCGATCGCTATAGTGAACGGAAGGAGGCAGCGCCCGCGCCGGCGAGCACGCTTGCCAGCGCGGCGATGCGACACGAAACCAGTTCGAATGCCGACACCGACGACAGCGAAACTGAATGAGCCCGATCACGTTCATGCGCGGATAGAGACGTGGGCGCTCGCGGTCGCGCAGCTGGTTTCGTGGGGCTCCATCTACTATGCGTTTTCGCTTTTTGTCGTGCCGATGGAAAGCACGATGGGATGGAGCCGCACAGCGACGAACGCCGCGCTCTCGACGGGCCTGCTGGTCTCGGGCTTCGCAGCCTACCCGGTCGGGACGCTCATAGACCGTGGACACGGCCGCATGGTGATGACGGGCGGCACGATCCTCGCAACGGCGATGCTCGCTGTGTGGTCGCAGGCTCACAGTCTGTCCACGCTGTTTGCCGTATGGGTAGGGCTCGGCATTGCCATGGCGGCGACGCTCTACGACCCTGTGTTCGCCGTCATCACGCGCGATTTTCCGGCCAGCTATCCGGGAAGGATCACGCTGATAACGCTCGTGGCGGGATTCGCGAGCACTGTGTTCATTCCGCTGACACAGGTCCTGATCGACGGGTATCACTGGCGCGGCGCGCTGATCGTGCTGGCGCTCGCTAACGTCGCTGTTTGTCTTCCTATCCACGTGTTTGCTATTCGACGGAACGCACGCGCGGATGGCGTATCAGATCGAAGTACGTTCAACGCGACCAGCAGGGAATCAACGCGACGCGCCTTGCGAACGCCCGCATTCTGGGGACTCGCCGTCTGCTTCACTGCCTACTATTCGACATTTGCCGCCTTGACGTTCCACCTCGTTCCGCTAATGACCGAGCGTGCAGTGTCGCCTGCCGCGACACTCGCTACGATGGCAACCATCGGGCCGGCACAGGTACTTGCGCGGGTCCTGTGGTTCACGGCCGGCAGGAACGTGCGTCCGGCCATCATCGGCATTGTGGTCACCACGGCTTTCCCCGCCTCGGTCGTGATCCTGATGTGCGTCGGCACGTCCACGGCTGGGCTCATCCTGTTCGCGGTTGTGTACGGCGGCGCCAACGGCATGATGACCATTCTGCGCGGGACGATTGTCCAGAACATCCTCTGGACGGAAGGCTACGGCGCGGTGAGCGGCCTTCTTTCGATGCCGTCGAACATCGCGAAAGGCATTGCACCGATCTCGGCGGCGGCAATATGGGCGATGA
This sequence comes from Paraburkholderia sp. SIMBA_054, assembly GCF_046534875.1. NCBI lineage: Bacteria > Pseudomonadati > Pseudomonadota > Betaproteobacteria > Burkholderiales > Burkholderiaceae > Paraburkholderia > Paraburkholderia sp. SIMBA_054. The sequence goes on from NZ_JAWRXV010000018.1 coordinate 77,935, forward strand.
CGGACAACTATCTCCCCGTCGAATGGACGGTGCTGATTGTGTCGCTGGTGTCGGCAGGCGCTTTCGTGTTCGCTGTGCGATCGGCGGCTCGAGTGACCTCCACGCTCACTGCGCGAGGAAGCAGCACGTCATGAGATCAGGTCCGCTGGAGACCTGATTTTTTGCAGGTTCTACGAGATGCAAGCATACGTAGAACCTGCACGGTGGCGTGACGATTTCACTCCGCGTTAGTCACCGCGTCCGCTTCGCACGCGGCTTGCCTGCAGCATCTCCATTCGGGCTTTCGCCTTCCTGCGGGTCTTCGCTTTCCAGCTGTCGCTTGTCGGATTGCTCGATCGGAGGCTCGACGGGCGCATCATCCGCGCCCTCGGCTTCGATCTGCCGGCGTGCCGTATCCCAGTACTCGTCGGCATGTTTCCTGGGGTCGTCGTCCCGCTCCCAAAGTTGATACGCACGTTCGCGAATCCGTTCGTCGGTGCTGCGTTCGCCATCATATTCAGCCATGTCGTTCTCCCGGGATCAATAGCGCCTTGGCATTGAGCATTCGCGATGCCTGATCCTGGAACGACGTCGGCAATGTCATCCGATACTTTCGACGGCAGCGTCAATTTGCCTGCCGCGCGGGCCGGGGAGCCCGAAATGCCTGGCAAGCGTATCGACGACGTTCTCCGCCATGCTCCGGCGCGTTTCGTCCGTCGCCGAGCCGATATGCGGCGTCAACACTACTCTGCGATCGCGTATTAGCGCTTCGGGAACGACCGGTTCGTACTCGAAAACATCGAGCGCCGCGCCCGCAATCCCGTCTTGCGCCAACGCGGCAATCAGCGCCGCTTCGTCGACCACAGGCCCGCGTGAAATGTTCACGAGATACCCGCGAGGTCCAAGCGCATCGAGCACGGCTGCATTGACGAGATGATGCGTGGAAGGAGAAAGCGGGCAGGTCAGAATCAGCATGTCGCAATCGCGCGCGAGATGGGCGACGTCGTCATAGTACGGAATATCGACCGTTTTCCGGCTCGGGCCGAAATACGCGAGGTTCGAGCCAAATGCTTGCAGGCGCTTCGCGATTGCGGACCCAATCGTGCCGAGTCCGACGATCCCGACCTTCATGCGCGAGATCGAACGTCCAAGCGGATATTGTCCGTGCTCAGGCCACGTTCCCGTGCGGACGAAGGCGTCCGCGCTGATGAAGTCGCGGGTGACGGCAAGCGCAAGACCGACGGCTGCATTCGCGACGTCTTCGGCCAGAATGTGTGACGTGTTTTCAATCGTGATGCCGCGCAACCTGGTTGCCTGCACGTCCAGATTGTCGAGACCTGCGCTGTAGCTCGAAATGATCTCGACAGCAGGCACGGCGTCGAGAAACGTTGCGTCGATCTTCGTCTTGCGTAACGCAATGCCGCGCACTTCATGACCATGCTTCGCCAGAAACGCAGCGGCGGCGTCGGGATCTTTCGGCAGATCGAGAACATTGAAAAGCGCTCTGAGTTCCGCATTAGTCCACTCGGGCAATTCCGCCGCGTTGAGTACGGTTGGCTTCAGCGTGTCCGCTTGTTGCATAGTTTGATTTCCATTAAGTGCCGGGCGTGCGCATCTGCACGCGCTTGATATTGCCCATGAACAGCAGGTAGACGACTGCCGCGACGAGGCAGTGCGCAGCGACGAAGTAGAGCCCGACTGTATAGCCGCCCGTTGCCTGCACGATGTAGCCGAACGCGATCGGCGTGACGATGCCGCCGATGTTGCCGACGCAATTGAAGATCGCGCCCGCAAGGCCAACCGCTTCGCGCGGCGCCGTGTCGCTGACGATCGCCCACGTGCCCGCGCCCGCAGCAGTGCCTTTGCCGAAGAACGCAAGCGTCATCAGCAGCACGATCAGGAGATTGCTCTCGGTGAAGGCGGACAGCACGAGGCAGCAGCCCACCAGCATGCCGACGATATACGGGGTCTTGCGCGCCCACGAAACGCTCCAGCCGTGACGGATGAGCATATCGGAGATCACGCCGCCCGCAATGCCGCCGAGAAAGCCGGACACGGCGGGAATCATCGTTGCGAAACCCGCTTCCATGACGTTCATGCCGCGTGCCTGCACGAGATAGATCGGGAACCACGTGATGAAGAAATAGCTCAGCGCGATGGTGCAGTACTGGCCGATATACGAGCACCACAGCATCCGGTTGCCGAGCAGCGTCCGTACGAGCGCCCACGACACGGCGGGGCGTGCCTGCAGTTCGTGTTTCGAGTCGATGTCGATCATCGCGCCGCCCGCAATGATGTGATCGAGCTCGCTCGACGATACGCGCGGATGGTTGCGCGGTTCGTGCATGACGACGGCCCACAGGCCAGCCGCTGCAATGCCGATGAGTCCAAGCGCGATGAAGGGCGAGGGCCAGCCGAACTTCGCCGTGAGCCAGCCCGCGAAAGGCGAGAAGATCGCCACCGCGAAGTAGGAAGCGGAAGCGAACAGCGATGTCGCGAGCCCGCGCTCTTCCTTCGGGAACCACATGACCGCGACGCGGCCGTTCGCCGGGAAACTCGGTGCCTCGATCAGGCCGAGCGCGAAGCGCAGCGCAAACAGCAGCGCAAGTGCAACGGAGACATCCGACGTGACGTTGCCGATGAAGCCGACCAGCATGGTCGCGATCGACCACAGAATGAGCGTTGCGCCATACATCTTCTTGGTGCCGAACCGGTCGAGCAGCAGGCCGCCTGGAATCTGACCCACCACATACGCCCAGCTGAATGCCGACAGCACATAGCCCAACTGCACGTGATTCAGGCCGAATTCCTTCGCGATGCCGGGCCCTGCAATCGACAGGATCGCGCGGTCCGCATAGGCGACCGTCGCCAGCAGCAGGATCGTCGCGAGGATCGAGTAGCGCGTGCGCGTCATGCGCTCCGATGCCGTCGATATATACTGGGTCGTTCGGTCTGAAGCCATCGATATCTCCTCCTTGGTGCGCGCGTCGTGCGGATTTTTTTGTGTGTTTATGTTTTGCATTAAACCGGCGGCACCTATGACCGTCAACCTTGATTGAGTCAATCAACGTGAAGAACTGGATGACACAGGAGGAGGCGTGCGCGGCGCTCTGCGTGCGCAAGCAGACGCTATACGCCTATGTCAGCCGCGGTCAGATCGAGGTTCGCTGGGACCCGGATCACATCAGCCGCAAGCTGTATCGCGCGTCGGATATTTCGATGCTGATGAAAAAGCGCGACCTTGGGCGCGCGCGCAAGAACATCGCGGCGAGCACGATGGCGTGGGGCGAGCCCATCATCAATACGCATATCTCGACCATCGTTCGTGGCAGGCTGTATTACCGCGGCAAGGACGCGATTCAAATGGCCGCGACCGCGACGCTGGAGGAAGCAGCGCAACTGTTGTGGGACTCGGCCGAACGGCCGCGCTTTCCGGCTTCCCAACCGGTCAGGATGGAAGGTTCCGCAAGAGCGCGTGTCTTTGCCGCAATGAGCATGGCGGCCGCTGAGGGCGGGTCGGTTCATGTGCGGGACGTCGAGCGCATGCATGAGGACGCGGCCGGATTGGTCGGCCATCTCGCGAGTGCTTTTGTCGGGCTCGATTCGGACGAGGGGCCGCTGCATCTGCGCATCGCTCGTGCATGGCGGGCTGAGCGGCACGCGGAGCTTTTGCGCAGGACGCTCGTGCTGCTCGCGGATCAGGAACTGACCAGCTCGGCGTTTGCTGCCCGTGTTGCTGCGTCGACGGGTGCGTCGCTTGGTGCGTGCATGCTGGCGGGACTTGCCGCATTCTCCGGGCCGTTGCACGGCGACGCGATTACACGAGTGCATGCGTTGATCGACGATGCGCGCCATTCGGGAGCCGAGCAGACCGTGCGACGCCGGCTCGCCGATAACAAGTCGTTACCCGGTTTTGGACACGAGCTTTACCCGCAAGGCGATCCGCGAGCAGCCTGTCTGCTGTCGATGTTAGCGCCGTCGCAAACGACGGGCGAGCTGATCGCTTGCGTGGACAGCTCGACGGGCATGCAGCCCACTATCGATATTGCGCTTGCCGCACTCGTCGAGCATTGTGAGCTGCAAAGAGACGCGGCCTTCGCGCTGTTCGCGATCGCAAGAAGCGTAGGCTGGGCCGCGCACTCCATCGAACAGATGACGAGCGGCAGTCTGTTGCGTCCTCGCGCGCACTATATCGGGCCTGCCGTCGCCGAAGGAGACGACCTCGAAGCTTGAGCCCCGCGCCGTCCCTACCAGCGCAACAGCTTCGGCCCCAGCCACGCGCCGATGCCCGCGGGCAGCAACATCCCGATCGCGTACCACACGCTCCAGAACGCCGGGCTCATCTCCGGGCAATGCAGGCAATACACGATCGTCGCAGTGGAACTCGCAAGCAGCCCGGCGACGGCACCCGCGAGCCGCAACTGCGTCGGCGCAAGGGACTTGACGGCCCAGAACACGGCAGGAAACGTCGGCACCGACAGCAGCACGATATTGAACGGGCACGTGCGCCACGTATGACCGAGCACGATCGGCAAGCGCGTGCCGGGCGCCGCGCTGTCGAGCACCATCATGCTCGCGATCCACACCGCGACAAACGGCAACGCGATGATCGCCCACGAATAGCCCGCACGCGCGCCCGGTCGGCCGAGCCGCATCACGGCGAGCATCGCGCCCACCGCGATCGCAAGCGGATACGCCATCTTCGCCCAGAAGATCGTGGTGCGCGCGACGCTGCCCAGATCGTGCCGCACGCCGAACACCACGCTCATCAGGATCAGCGAGCCCAACGCGCCGAGCAGCAGCGCTTTGGTGAAGCGGCGCGCAACAGCGCCGCGCTCGATACGCGTCACCTGGTTCGACAGCAGGCCAATGAGATCGTCGGTCTTCATCGCAGCCCCCGAATGAGCGCGGACAGCGCCTTGAGACCCCTGTGCACGCCGACCTTAACGGCCGATTCGGACAGGCCCGTGATGCGCGCCGTCTCCGTCACCGACAGGCCTTCGAGCTTCATGTGAACGATGGGCAATCGCTGCTTGTCGGGCAGATGTTCAAGCAGCTTGCCGATATCGTGGCGCGCCTGAGCGGGTTCGTCGTCGGTGTCGGCGAGCAGCTCGGCGTAGTCGTCGAGCGGATCGTTGAGGGATTCGCGGCGTGCGCGCGAACGGAAGAAATCCATCAGCTTGTAGCGGGCGATCGCATGCAGCCACGCAGTCAGCGGTTCGTCCGGACGATAGGTGTGACGCGCATTATGCACTGCGAGCAGAATCTCCTGGACGAGGTCTTCGACGTCGTCGCGATAGTGCGGAATGCGTCTGCGCAGAAAGCCGCGCAGGTGCCGCGTGAGTGCCTGCAGAAAGCTGCGATAAGCGTCGGCATCGCCGTCGAGTCCGCGCACGAACAATGCTTTCAGGCGGCTTTCCGCTTCTTGCAACATGGCTCCCTTATTGGCAGGACGGCGAGACGACGAGACGTGCACGTGGCTCGCTGCCGCGGCGAGCGGGGCGCTGAGCTTCAGATCGAGCGTTTCGGCACAGCCGAAGCCGTGATGCGCCACTATAGCGCGGTCGTCGTCCATCGTCGTCACCCGCCTCCTTTACCGGGTTAATTCGTCGTTTCACCGTTTCCGGTTACACGTGTTCGAAATTTTTTCGCGAGCGGAGTGAATTGCTCGAAAAAGCACGCGAGGCTGTAACCAATCCCGTGTCCCTGACGAATTGACGTGTATCAGACCGTCATGGTGATCGACATGGACACGATGAAAGCGACCCTCACTCCGGCACCCGAAACCGCACCGCGCAATGCACCGATTCATCCGATCTGGCTGCGCATCACGCATTGGCTCAATGCTTTCGCCGCACTCGTGATGATGTTCTCGGGCTGGCGCATCTATGACGCGTCGCCGGTGTTTCACAACATCGTGATTCCACCGTCTATTACCCTCGGCGGCTGGCTTGGCGGCGCGCTGCAATGGCACTTCGCGGCGATGTGGCTGCTGGTGTTCAACGGCATCGTGTATCTCGCGCTGAACATCGCAAGCGGGCGCCTCGTCGCGAAGTTCTTCCCGATCTCGCCGCGCGCCGTGCTGCGCGACTTCCTCGCCGCATTGAGCGGCAAGCTCGCTCACACAGATTTGCGCCAGTACAACGCGGTGCAGAAGCTCGCGTATCTCGTCGTGATCGTCGATCTCGTGGTGCTCGTGCTGTCGGGGCTTGCGATCTGGAAGTCGGTCCAGTTTCCGCTGTTGCGCGAGCTGATGGGCGGCTATGACAACGCGCGCATCGTTCACTTCTGCGCGATGGCTGTGATGGCGGCGTTCGTCGTCGTGCATGTCGCGATGGTCGCGCTCGTGCCGCGCTCGCTCCTGACCATGTTGCGCGGCCGCTGATTTCCGCCCGAGGACACGACATGAAGACCGACGACAAACCCATCATCAAGCTCGACCGCGCAGCGATTCTCGCGGATGCGCGCCGCGAACTGGACATGCCTTCGCGCCGTCTGTTCGGCAAGCGCCTGTTGACCTTGGGCGGCCTGTCGCTGCTCACAGGCTGCTCGATCACCGACGACAAATCGGTCAACGCATTTCTGACTGCCGTCTCACGGCTGAACGATCGCGCGCAGGCGTTCCTGTTCGATCCAAACCAGCTCGCGCCGACCTACACCGAAGCGCAACTCACGCGGCCCTTTCCGTTCAATGCGTTCTACGGCATCGACGACGTGCCCGAAGTGAACGGCAGCGACTATCGGCTGAAGGTGAGCGGTCTCGTGACAGGGCAACGCGTGTGGACGCTGCCCGAGTTGTACGCGCTGCCGCACGCGGAGCAGATCACGCGGCATATCTGCGTGGAAGGGTGGAGCGCAATCGGACGCTGGGGCGGCACGCCGTTCGCGGAGTTCCTCCGCCGCGTCGGGGCGGATACGAGCGCGAAGTATGTCGGCTTTCGCTGCGCCGACGACTACTACGAGAGCATCGACATGCCGACGGCGCTGCATCCGCAGACCTTGCTCACGTTCGAATACGACGGCGAACGTTTGCCTGCGAAATACGGCTACCCGATGAAGCTGCGGATGCCGACCAAGCTCGGCTACAAGAACCCGAAGCATATCGTCGAGATCTTCGTTACCAATACCTATCCCGGCGGCTATTGGGTCGATCAGGGCTACAACTGGTTCGGCGGTTCCTGAGCGCAGTTCTTCTTTTTCCGGTTCCGGTCATGCCGGATACCAATTTCAACCCAGCAAGGAGATGAGCAATGAAACGACTGATGACGGCAGTATTCGCAGCAGCGATGGCGTTAGGCACGACGGCTGCATTCGCGCAGGCAAGCGGCGCGATGGCAAACGATGCGATGAGCAAAGACAGCATGTCGCACGACGCGATGAAAAAGGACAACATGTCGCACGATTCGATGAAGAAGAGCGACAAGATGAAGAAGCACGACGCGATGGGAATGGATCATCCGGCGTCGGGGGCGATGTCGCAGTAAGCCGGCGCAACCGCACAAGCCGGGCGTGCATGCGCGCCCGGCTGATTCCATATGGGCCGTTCAGGCCTGCGCCTGAAAAACCAGATTGAACGGCGTTTGCGTCGCGCGCCTGAAACGCGTGAAGCCGCCCGCAGTCACGACTTCCCTGAGCCGCGCTTCGCCCGCCTGCGCGCCGAGCGCTTTTCTGCCTTCCTGCGACAACGACGCGCCCGTGCAGATCATCGTCGATGCCGAATAAAACACGCGCCCGATAGGGTTGAGATTGTCTTCGAGCCGGTCGTTCGCAAAGGGCTCGACGATCATCCACGTGCCCTCGGGCTTCAGCGATTGCAATACATGGGCCGCCGCGCCCGTCGGGTCGCCCATGTCGTGCAGGCAATCGAAGAATGCGACGAGATCGTAGTCGCTTCCCGGGTATTGTTGTGCGCTTGCCATTTCGAACGTGACGCGCTCGCTGAGACCCGATTCATCCGCGAGTTCTCGTGCTCGTTGCACGGACGGTTCGTGATAGTCGAAGCCGACGAAGGTCGCGTCCGGATAGGCCTGCGCCATCAGCATCGTCGATATGCCGTGGCCGCAGCCAACATCCGCGACTTTCGCGCCGCGTCCCTTGAGTATGGCTTCGACACCGATTAAAGCCGGAATCCACTCGTCGACCAGATGCGCCGCATAGCCTGGACGAAAGAATCGCTCTGTGCCCTTGAACAGCGATGGATGATGCTGATGCCATCCGACGCCCAGCCCCGTGCGAAATGCGCCTTCGAGCTTCGGCAGGCTGCGGAACATCGCTTCGGCGCAGTCGGCGAAACCGGGGATGAACGTCGGGCTGCCTTCTTCGGCAAAGCACATCGCCATTTCGTTTTCGAGCTGGTAGCGGGCGGTTTCGGCATCGTAGCGGATGAAGCCCGATGCGGCCTGCGCCGCAAGCCATTCGCGCACGTATCGCTCGGCGAGGCCGGCGCGGTCGGCGACCTGTTCGGAGGTCATCCAGCCCTGTTCGGTCATCGCCTTGTACAGGCCGAGCCGGTCGCCCAGCGCGATCAGCGGCGCCGAGGCGACCGCGCCGAACTCTCCAACCATGCGCTCCATGAAGTCCTGCACTTTCTGTTCGTCGTATTGCACGTGCCACCTCCCTGAAGAAGGCAGAATTGATATGACGAAAAGAGCGTCCCGTCGATGCGTGCGTTTCGCCGACTTCGCCCATGCAAAGTATAGATACTGAAAAGACAGATGAAAGGCAAAGTACAGGTGACGGCGGGCGATTCGATCGTGTGTATGATCCGCGAACATCACCGTGTCTTTATCCATTCACCAGGACTTCAGATGAGTTCAAGCAGGCAGCCCAAACGCAACCTTCCGGGCAAACAGGATCTGGAAGCGATGTCGGTATTCCGTTACGAGCTGCGCAAGTTCTTGCGCGCGTCCGAGGAGATCGCCAACGCGGCGGGTATTACGACGCTGCAATATCAATTGCTGCTGCATGTGCGCGGTTTCGAGGGGAGGCAGTGGGCCACTGTCGGCGAACTGGCGGAGCGTCTGCAGGCCGCGCCGAACGGCACGGCGGCGCTCGTGTCGCGCTGCGAATCGGCCGGTCTCGTAACGCGCAAGCCTGACGCCGAAGATCGCCGCCAGGTGCAGGTGCATCTGACGCCGAAGGGCGAGCGCTGCCTGCTCAAGCTCGCAGCCGAGCACAAGGCGCACTACGGCTCATTTGGCTGGGTGTTCGGCGACACGAGCGAATAACCATTTGCGCACGGGTTGTACGTGTCGAAACGGAGGATCGCGCATTTATGTCACAATGTGCCTTACTTTGCTTTAGTCACACTGACGCCCCGATGCGCATTCCCGTACTTCTCGACCGACGCGCGTTGCTGCGCGGCAGGCGGCTTTGGCTGCATTACGGCGTATTCTGGCTCGGCGCGGTCGCGACCGGGCTTGTCGCCGTCATGTATGCGCGGCTGATCGATTTCGGCTACGACGCGTTTCTGCGCTATACGACGAAGTTCTGGTGGCTGCCGCTCGTGCTCACACCCGCAGTCGCGGCGCTCGGTGTCTGGATTACGCGGCGCTGCTTCGCGGGCGCTGAAGGCAGCGGCATTCCGCAAGTCATCGCGACGCTGCACGAAGGGCGCGACCTCGGTCCGCGTCTGCTGAACATGCGTATTCTGGTCGGCAAGATCGCCGTGTCGTTTCTGTCGATTCTCGGCGGATTCACCATCGGACGTGAAGGGCCGACCATCCACATCGGCGCCGCGCTGATGTTCAGCCTGCGGCGCTTCTATCCGGCGCGCTTGCGCAGTCTTCGCGGCGTGGGCCTGGAGCGCAAACTCGCGCTGGCCGGTGCGGCTGCCGGGCTGTCCGCGGCATTCAATGCGCCGCTCGCGGGCGTTGTCTTCGCCATCGAAGAACTGACACGCAGCTTCGAAACGCGAACCAGCGGCGTGCTGATTACGGCGATCATCTTCGCGGGCATCGTCTCGCTAGGCTTGCAGGGCAACTACACGTACTTCGGCACGATCGACATCGACGGGCATTTTCCCGATCTGCTCGTCGTTGCTGTCGTGATGCTGGGGGTCGTGACGGGCGTGGCAGGCGGCGCGTTTTGCTGGCTGCTGCTGAACACCGATCGCTGGATGCCCGCGCGGGTCGTGGCGTGGAGAAAAGAACATCCGGTTGCGTTCGGCGCGGCGTGCGGCCTCTTCATTGCGGTGATCGGTGTGGCTGCGGGCGGTCACACGTTCGGCAGCGGCTATGCCGAAGCGCGCGGCATGCTGGAAGGCAATACACAGCTTGGCGCGAGTTATCCGGTGCTGAAGATGGCGTCGATGGTCGGGTCGTATCTGCCTGGCGCGCCGGGCGGGTTGTTTGCACCTTCGCTCGCGATCGGAGCGGGCATCGGCAACGCGCTGCATCTCGTGTTCGGGCAAATGCAACTGCCGATGCTGATCGCGCTCGGCATGGTCGGCTATCTTGCAGCAGTCACGCAAAGTCCGATTACCGCGTTCGTGATCGTGATCGAGATGATCAACGGACACGCGCTGGTGCTCTCGCTGATGGCGACCGCGCTCATTTCCAGCCAGATGTCAAAGCTGTTTGCGCCACCGCTTTATGAAGCGCTGGCGCAGCGGTACCTCGCGAAGCAGTGAGCGTCACTTGTTCGGCAGTGCATACGCGATCACATAGTCGCCGAGCTTCGTGCCGAACGACCCATGTCCGCCCGCAGCGATCACCACGTACTGCTTGCCGTTCGCTTCATAGGTCATCGGCGTGGCCTGGCCGCCAGCGGGAAGCCGCGCGCGCCATAGCTCTTCGCCCGTGTCGGTGCTGTAGGCGCGCAGATAGTTATCGGCCGTCGCGCCGATGAAGAACACGTGGCCTGCCGTCGTCATCGGACCGCCTAGCATCGGCATGCCCATCTTGAACGGCAGCGGAACGGGCGCGCTATCGCGAACCGTGCCGATGCGCTTTTTCCACACCACCTGGTTCGTCTTCAGATCGAGCGCTGCCACGTAACCCCATGCGGGCTGTTTGCAAGGCAAGCCGATGGGCGACAGGAACGGGTTCAGCTCCACCCCAAACGGCACGCCATATTGCGGCTGGATGCCCGATTCCGTGCCCGTGCCGCCCTGGCCGTTCTCTGGCGGCTGAATCGGGTTGTGTGGCCCGCGCGCGACGAGCTTCGAGACGAACGGCAGCGCGATCGGGTTCGCGATTGCGAGTTGCCGGTCGGTATCGACGGCGAGACCGCCCCATTCGAACATGCCGAGATTGCCCGGAAAAACCAGCGTGCCGTTTTCGGACGGCGGCGTGAACGGGCCTTCGTAGCGCAGCCGGTGAAAGATCACGCGGCACGCGAGCTGGTCGAACATCGTTGCGCCCCACATGTCGGCGCCGGATAGGTTCTTCGCGGGCCGGAAAGTCAGTTGCGAGTACGGCTGCGTCGGCGACACACGATCGCCTTCGGCCGCGCCTTGCGGCACGGGCTGCTCGGGCGCGGGCACGATCGGCGTGCCCGTGCGGCGATCCAGCACGAAGATGTTGCCCGTCTTCGCAGGCGCGTAGATCGCGGGCACGACGTTGCCGTTGCGGTCGGTGATGTCGGCGATGGTTGGCTGCGCGGGCAGGTCCATGTCCCACAGATCGTGATGCACCGTCTGATAGAACCACGCGAGCTTGCCCGTCGATGCATGCAGCGCCAGCAGCCCGCTGGCGTAGCGCTCGTCCTGCGGCGTGCGATTGCCGCCCCAGATGTCGGGCGTCTTTACGCCCATCGGCAGATAGACGAGGTCGAGTTTCGCGTCGTAGGCGGCGGGTGCCCACGAGTTGGGAGAATTCGATGTGAACGTGTGCTGGTCGTCGGGAATGGCGTTCGGTGTGGCCGAGCCTGGATCGAACGCCCACACGAGTTGTCCCGTTTCGACGTCGAAGCCGCGTATCACGCCGGACGGCTCGCGGGTCGAATAGTTGTCCGTCACCGCTCCCGCCATGACGATGATCTTGTCGGTGACGATGGGCGGCGAGGTCGGCTCGTACTCTCCCACCGTGGTCACCGGTTGCAGATGCTGCAAGTCGAGGTCGCCGTCGTTGCCGAAGCCGGCGCAGCGCTGTCCCGTTGCGGCATCGACTTCGAAAAGATGGCCGTTGTTGACGGGCAGGATCACGCGGCGCGCGCACGCGGGCAACGCGCGTTGCGCGGCTTCGTCCTTCGCGGCGGCGGCAGCCGCCGACTCGTGATACGACACGCCGCGGCAGGTCACGTGCTGGAAGCTCGGGTCGGTTTTCAGGCCCGGATCGAAGCGCCATTTCTCCTTGCCTGTCGCGGCGTCCAGTGCGAACAGGTTCTGATGCGGCGAGCACAGATAGAGCATGTCGCCGACCTTCAGAGGCGTGACTTCGTCGGTGATTTCACCGGGATCGTTCGGGCCTTTCTTGTCGCCCGTCTGGAAGGTCCACGCGACCTGCAGGTCTTTCGCGTTTTCCTGGTTGATCTGCGTGAGCGGCGAATAGCGGGTGCCCGCTTGCGTGCGGCCGTATGCCGTCCAGTCGCCGGCATGCGAGTCGGGTTGCATCGGCGACACGGCCGCGTTTTCCGCGACCTTGCCGTTGATCTCCTGCGGGTCGTTGAATGCCGCATACGCGAGCGCGACCCCCGTGAGAACGAGGCATACCACGAGCGCAACGGCGCCGCCCCGCCGAGCGGACACATCGAACAGACGGAAGACGAACGGCGACAGCAGCCAGACGCCGAACAGAACGAGGATATCGGTGCGCGGCGCAAGCGCCCAGAAATCGAAACCCGCTTCGAAGACGGCCCATATCAATGTGCCGATCAGCAAGAGGGAATAGAGCGACAACGCGAGCCCGTTGCCGCGATGGATCAGCCGCGCGACGGCGAGCAGAACGACGCCGGCAACGATGTAATAAGGTGAGCCGCCAATCGTGACGAGCCAGATACCGCCTATCAGCAGATACAGACCAGCCAGCACGGCAAAGAGAACACTGAGCCATCTTGCGACGACGGACGGTGACCGGTGCCTCGACGGGCCTTTAGAGGTGCTCGCTTTGCTCTCGTCGTTCATGCTGTCAGCCTCCTGTTCGTGCTTCACGGCGCGTTGCGCGTGCGATGCTCAACCTGTATCGGTTAGCAACATGCGGACCTGAACGCGTATGCGAAGTGGATCAGTGCGGAAGGCGATGCGGCACATGCGTCCTGTTGACTCGACTTATCCTGCACCGTGTCTGGACGCATCGCAAGCAGACAGTCACTACACAAAACTTTCTAGAGGCATGACGCGTGCGATAGCACGCGAACACGTTCAGGCCGTGCTGAATTCGAGCGTGCGTGTGTCGATTGTCCTGATGACGCTTTCGCAAGCAGGCGCGCCCGTCTTCAGATGGACGACGAGATCGTAGGTTGTCGAAGGGCGAGTGAGCATCAAACAGGTGGACTCTGTGTTCGTGACACGCGTCGCGTGCCAGACGTTAGGCCGCATGCAAAGACCTTTGCCAACGGGAATCTCGAATGCGCGCAGCGAATTGAGGTCCGGCTCGCCGTCTTCGAGCGACGTCGCGACGATATGCACGACGGGTGCCGTCAACGGCACGATGGCCTGCTGCGTCAAACGATGCAATTCGAGCGCGGAGATCTCTGCGCCACGATTGCGGTACACGACCCAGAGTATTTCGGTTTCGCCCGCTGTGCCCGTATCGAACAGATGCTCGCGCCAGAAGTCCGACGCGGGGCTGACGAACGCCGGCGCGTCGCCGTCCGTGCGCACAGGCTTGCCGAGCATCCAGCCATACGGTTCACAGCGATTCACTTCGAGCGGTTCGATCGGTATGGAAAGAGCGGTCAGCATGTCGGCGTACTCGTGTTGATGAATGGATCGGTCATGCATGCGAGATGGCGTCGTCCGATGGCGGGAACAGCGCGAACTCTGGCCCATGCTTCAGGCTGAAATCGAGCACGACGTTCAGCGCGAGCCGCGTGATCGACTCGGCAAGCAGGCTGTCGGGCGTGCGCCGGTACGCGGCGACCAGCGGCAACGCGGGCACGCGGTGCGTGACTTGCAGCAGTTGCAACTGGCCCGTTTCGAGTTCGCGCATCACGAACGCGGGCGGCAGCACGGCAATACCGAATCCGTCGACCACGAGCCGGATGATCGCCGCCACCGACGAAAGACAATTGATCTGCACCTGCACGTCCCCGCTAGCCGCGAACAGGCCCGTCAGAAACTCATGCGGCGGCGAATGGCGCGCGAAGCTGATCACCGGATACGCGGCCAGTTCAGTTTCGGTGAGCGCCTGCGCGGACAGATTGAGCGCCGGGCTTGCCATCCAGCGCATCGGGAGACTGCCGAGCGGAACATTCGTCATGTCCGCGCCAGCGACGCTCGTCGTCTGAAACGACACATCGATATGGCCGTTCGCCAGTTGCGCGGAGAGATTCGCGGATGTGTCGCTGGTCAGCTCGATCACGAGGTTCGGATACTCGTCGCGGATGCGCTTGAGCAGATCGGGCAGCCATGTATGCACGATCGATTCGATCGCGCCGAGCCGCAGCAGGCCCGAGACCTTCGAGCGATCGCCGACGCTCGCCAGCATCGCCTGATTCAGCTTCAGCATCTGTTCGGCGAATGGCAGCGCTTTGCTGCCGTCCTGCGTGAGCGTCGCTTCCTTCGAGCCGCGCTCGAATAGCCGCACGCCGAGTTCCTGTTCGAGCGCGGAGATGCGGCTCGAAATGGCCGCCTGGGTTGCGTGCAGCCGCTCGGCCGTCAGGCGGAAGCTGCGCAGTCGCGCCAGCCAGACAAACGTTTCGAGAAATCGCAGATTCATTCACAACCCTGACGAGGCAAGCACGAATGGCTCAGTGTAGCGCCGCGTCACGCCTTGGGTGACAAGAAAAATTTCAACCACGCGACAACTTTAATTTGTTGGACACGCACGGCGCACGCGCCAACACTTCGCAGCAAATGCCCGTTGATGGAAGGGCAAACACACTGTCAAACCAGAGGACGTTGCGATGAAGAAAGTGTCATGCGAAATCGAAGGCGGGCTGCACGTCGAAGTGAACGCGAGCCGTCTCGTGATTGCGGGCTGGGCGGGACGCGACCACGCCGAGGTCGAGCATCATATTCGCGAACTGGAAGCGATCGGCGTGCGCAGGCCGTCGAGCGTGCCATGCTTCTACGAAGTCGCGCCCGCCCTGCTGACGACGGCGGACAGCATTGAAGTGATCGGCGACCATTCGTCGGGCGAAGTGGAAGTCGTGCTGATCCAGACGCAAGAGGATGGCTTGCTGGTCGGCATCGGTTCGGATCATACGGACCGCAAGGTCGAAGGCTATGACGTTGCCGTGTCGAAGCAGATGTGTGCGAAGCCGCTCGGCAAAACGCTGTGGCGCTATGCGGACGTGGCTGCGCATTGGGACGCGCTGATCGCGCGTAGCTGGCGTATCGATGCGAGCGGCGAGCGTATCCGCTATCAGGAAGGCACGCTTGCGCGGCTGATGCATCCCGAGCCGCTGATCTGGCGCGCGTTCGGTTCGACGTCGATGATTCCCGAGACCGTGCTGTTCTGCGGCACGCAGCCCGTGCTCGGTGCGCTGACGCCCGCGGGCGCGTACGAACTGGAGTTGCACGATCCTGTGCTGGGACGCAGCTTGCGGCATCGCTATAGCGTCGATGCGCTTGCGCATACGGAGTGATCGCGATGCGCACCATTCGTGATTCCGGCAAGGCGCTCGCGGCCAACAAGCTCTCGGCAGGCGAACTGCTCGACGCGAGCCTCGCGGCTATCGACGCCGACCTCGCACGAGGCGGATCGACCTACACGCATATCGACCGGGTGGCGGCACGCGAAGCGGCCGCCAGCAGCGACGCGTTTCGCGAGCGCGGCTACGTGCCTTCCGCGTTGGCGGGCGTCCCCGTTTCGGTAAAAGACCTGTTCGACATCAAAGGACAGGTGACGACAGCGGGCTCGCGGATACTGCGCAACGCGGCGCCTGCCGTGCGCGACGCTGCCGCCGTCGCGCGTTTGCGCGAGGCGGGCGCGGTGTTCGTGGGCCGCACCAACATGAGCGAGTTTGCGTTCTCCGGCCTCGGGCTAAATCCGCACTACGGCACGCCCGTGAATCCTGCTCATGCGAAGCGTCTTGCGGGCGGCTCCAGTTCAGGCGCGGCGGTGTCTGTCGCGCTCGGCCATGTGGCCGCCGCGCTCGGCACCGACACGGGCGGCTCGGTCCGCATTCCCGCCGCGTTCTGCGGACTGATCGGCTTCAAGCCGACCGCGCGGCGCGTGCCGCTCGACGGCATCGTGCCGCTGTCAACGTCGTTCGATTCGATCGGGCCGATTGCGCGCAGCGTCGACTGTTGTGCGCTGATCGACGGCATTGTCTCCGGACAAGCGCTCGACACGGCGCCGCGCCCGCTCGCAGGACTTCGGCTCGGTGTCACGTCCGACTACGTGGCTGACGATCTCGACGAGACCGTCAGCACCGCGTTCAATCGCGCGATCGGCATGTTGCGGCGCGCGGGCGCGTCCGTGGAGCGCTTTGCGTTTCCCGAGTTGCATGAGGTCGCGGGCCGCTATCCGCTTGCGGGCATCACGGCGGCGCAGGCGTGGGCGTGGCATCGCGAGCACGTCGCGCGTGATGCTGATGGGTACGACCC
Organism: Paraburkholderia sp. SIMBA_054; assembly: GCF_046534875.1. Classification (NCBI taxonomy): domain Bacteria; kingdom Pseudomonadati; phylum Pseudomonadota; class Betaproteobacteria; order Burkholderiales; family Burkholderiaceae; genus Paraburkholderia; species Paraburkholderia sp. SIMBA_054. The sequence goes on from NZ_JAWRXV010000018.1 coordinate 94,568, forward strand.
GCGCGTGCTCAAACGTCTGCGCGCAGGAGAAGGGCGCAGCGCCGCCGACTATATCGACCTGCTCGCCGCGCGCGAGCGCTTCGTGCGCGACACGCGGGCGCGTCTTGCGAGATTCGATGCGTGGCTGATGCCGACTGTCGCCATCGTTCCGCCTGCCATTGCGAGCGTCGAAAGCGACGACGAGGCGTTCTCGTCGACGAATGCGAAGGTGCTGCGCAATCCCGCTGTCGTGAACTTCATGGACGGCTGCGCGCTGACGTTGCCTTGCCATCGCGAAGGCGAACTGCCCGTCGGCCTGTCGATCTGCGGGCCTGCGCTCGCCGATGCATCGATTCTCGCGATAGCGCGCAGCATTGAAGCGTTACTCAGGCATAGCGAGACTGTCGTGCCCGCATAACATTTGTTTATCGACAGCAAAAAGAATTTCTCGTTGGACGCGCAATTACGGCGAACGAATACTGGATTTCAGGCGCGATGAGATCGACGGCGCGCTTGTTTAGCACCTTTACCGCATTCATGACCAAAGTGAGGCAGTCCGTGAATCAAACTTTTCGCTCATTAGCTGGTGTCGTTGCGCTGGCCGCTATTCAGACATCCGCGCATGCCGCCGATGCCACTCCCGCTGTCGTGCTGATCGGGCACGCGGCGCCGCTCACCGGGCAACTCGCGAACATGGGCAAGGACAGCGAAAACGCTGCGCGCCTCGCAGTCGATGAGATCAACAGTCAGCACCCTGTGATCGGCGGCAAGCCGGTACGTCTGCAACTGGACTCGCAGGATGATGCCGCTGATCCACGCACGGGAACCCAGGTCGCGCAAAAACTGGTCGACGATGGCGTGGTGGCCGTAGTCGGCGACATCAACTCAGGCGTGTCGATTCCCGCGTCGCGCATCTATAGCGAAGCGCAAGTCGTGCAGATTTCGCAAGGCTCGACGAATCCTGCTTACACGCAACAGGGCTACAAGACGACGTTTCGCGTCGTGGCGACGGATGCATTGCAGGGACCGGCACTCGCGCGTTACGCGCTCAATTCGCTGCACGCGAAACGGATTGCCGTGATCGACGATTCGACGGCTTATGGACAGGGCCTTGCCGACGAGTTCGTGAAAGCGGCGAAGGCGAACGGCGGTACGATCGTCGCGCGCGAAGCGACCAACGACAAGGCCACCGACTTCCGCGCGATCTTGACCAAGATCAAGGGGCTGCGGCCCGACGTCATCATGTATGGCGGTTCCGATGCGACGGCGGGACCGCTGGTGAAGCAGGCGGCGAATCTCGGTATGACGGCGAGCGTGCTCGGCGGCGACGGTGCATGCACGGACAAGATGGTGAGCCTTGCGGGCGACGCGATCGGCAACCTGGTGTGCTCCGAAGCGGGACTCGCGCTCTCGAAGATGCCGAAGGGGCAGGAGTTCGACCGTCGTTACACCGCGCGCTACAAGGTGCCCATCGATGCGTACGCGCCATTTGCGTACGATGCCGTCTACGTCATTTACGACGCGATGAAGCGCGCCAATTCGACCGAGCGGACCAAAGTTCTCGCTGCGATGCCCGTCACGCAGTATGACGGTGTGATCGGCAAAATCGCATTCGATATGCACGGCGATCTGAAGGACGCGGCCATTACGATTTATCAGTTCAAGGACAAGAAGAAAACGGTAATGGATGTGATTCGAATGTGAGATCGTATCCGCGCATCGCGCGGATACGAATTACCGTTTGAATTGCATGGATTGATAGTTGATAAGAAAAGAGAGTAGCGGCGCGATGTGAATCTGCTCTATTACCCGCGCTGTGGTGCTCGTCAGTACCGACGGCGCGACCGGATCGAGTAGTGAAGTACGACAAAAAGCACGCGCATTGACGGCTTTCCTGACGGGTTCCTTTCAATTGTTCGCGGAAGATCTCCAGCGAATGCTCAAGGCGAAGTGGGACCACGGCGCGAATAGAAATAAGTACTCTGACTTCCTGTCACTTTGCTTTCGATTTGTTCCCCTAAAGCACGCAAACGTTAGCGCGCATATAAGGCAAATACTACCGTCGCATAAATGCTGAAATAGGAAAAGTTCAAGTATTACGGCGAATTACATGTGATATCTTTCGGGCCGTTCCAGGCTTTCTAGTTTGTCTGTCCATCTTGGCCATGACGGCCACACGTCGAAGAGTGTCCGGTAGTCCGGCAAACAACAATTCATGCAAGTTCAAAACGCCCGTCGCTGGGCGCCTCGCGGGGCACGGCGATGGCTTGCCGCGATTGCCGCGCTCTGTATTGCGAGTGGCGTGCGTCTTCTCCTGCATCCGCTGCTCGGTCCAGCGATGCCGGGCGCTGCGTTCTGCGTTGCAGCCGTCCTGATCGAGTACTACTTCGGCCTTGCGCCAGCGCTGACCATGATGCTGGCCGGCGTGTGCATCGGCGACTATCTGTTCGTGCCGCCTTACGCGATGTTTGGTTTCATCGACCGCTCCGATGTGCTGTTCGTCGTGTCGTACCCGATGGTTGCGCTCGTCTTTATTACATTGGTTGAAAGGTTGAGGCGCGCGCAATTTCGCGCGGAGCTGATTACGTCGGTCGCGCAGTCGCGCTACGAGATGCTGCTGCGTCACGACAACGATCGCATGCTCGCGCGCCGCGCCGTCGATGAAACACACAGGCTGCTGCGTCATCTGTCGCAACACAGCAAGTCGTTTGTGCTGATTCAGGCACTCGAGCGCATGCCCGCATGGACCCACGGTACTGACGCTGGCAGCACGCGCGAGGCCGGGGCCAGCGTTCTTGCCGTTGCGCTGCCACCAGCGGAGATCGCACCAGGCCCTCGCTTCGACGATGTCGACCCCGAGGATATTCGCCGCCTTTCGAACGCACTGTGGCCCGGCTCGCATCGTGTGCGGCTGCGCGCGGGCGATGCCACCGCGATGCATGCATCGGCAGGTGTTCAAGGCGAGACGGGCGATAGCGCCGCGCAACTTGTCGATTGTGTCTGCGAACGCTTCACGACACACGCGGGCGATTTCCTCGTGCTGCGCGTCGGCGAGTGACGCCTATGAAAACCTCTGTCCGAACGATCTTCAACGAAGGCGACGGCCATGCCGTGCTGATGTTGCATGGTCTATCCAGCTCGCCGCTGGAATTGCGCTACCTCGCGCGCTTTCTGAACGACGAAGGCTTCACGACCTGCGTGCCCGTGCTCAATGGCTACACGGCGGGTTCGAAAGAGCAGGCGATGGAGCACTGGCTCGACGCGGCGACACGAGAATACGATGCGCTTGCCGCGCGCTACGAGCGCGTGTCGATCTGCGGGCTTTCGATCGGCGCGGCGCTCTCGCTCTCGCTCGTGCATCGTCGCCCGCAGGCACAGGCTGTCGCGCTGCTGTCGCTTACGCTCGCGTACGACGGCTGGGCGATTCCGTGGTATCGCTTCTTGCTGAACTGGGCGTACTACTCGCCGTTGCGTTCGCGCTACCGCTATCGCGAATCGGCGCCGTATGGACTACGCAACGACGCGCTGCGGGCCAAGATCGCGCGCGCGATGGAACGCGACGACTTCAGCGAAGTCGGCCCATCGACGATCTCGCTGCCCGCGCTGCACGAAGCCAGCCGGCTCGCGGCGAGCGTGCGCTCGCAAGTGCGCGCAATCCGCAACGACTGCCTGATCATTCACGCCATCGACGATGAAACATCGAGTCCGCGCAATCCACGCTTCGTGTCTTCGTCGATTGGATCGACGTTCTTGCGCACCATCTGGCTCGACGATTCGTATCACATGATTACATCCGACAACGAGCGCGAGATCGTCGCGCGGGAGACCGCGCTGTTCCTGCGCGAAAGCGAAATCGCGAGCCGTACGGGCGATGCAGGCGGAAAGCCCGTGGTGTCGAAGGCGCTTGCACGCCGGTTGCGGCAACTGGCGGCGATGGGCAAAGGTCGCGCGTGATGGCGAAGTCGAGTTCCTTCATCGCGGCAAGACGCGCCGCTACGCTGGCGGCGGCAATGACGTTGACGCTCCACACAGCGGGAGCATGGGCTGACGAGGCGCCGCCTTCCTCTTCGTCCTCTTCGTCAACTTCGCAGCAAAGCGACGCGACAGCAAAGCCCGCCAGCAAATGGAAGATTGGCATCGGGCCGGGTGTCGTCATCACGCCGCTGTACCCCGGCTCGCGTGAACTGCGTGTGTTTCCCTATCCCGCGCTCGACATCTCTTACGACGATCGCGTGTTTTCGCAAGGTCCCGACGTGCTTGGCCTGAACGTGCTGCGCAGCGAGGACTATCACGTCGGTGCAGCGCTGAGCTTCGATTTCCAGTCGCGCCAGGAAAAGGACGATCCGCATCTGCACGGGCTGGGGAACGTCGACGGCGGTCCGAAACTGAAGCTCTTCGCTGACTACACGGTGTGGATGTTCACCGGGTCCGTGGCGATGTATCAGGACATCGCCGGGCATGGTCAGGGCAAGACCGTTGTCACCGACCTTTACGCGTCGCTGCCTGTTGGAGGCTGGCTGTTTTCGATGGGTCCCGGCTTTACCTGGGCGGATGCGGAGTACACGCGAACGTTCTTTGGTGTGTCGAGCCAGCAGAGCGCAGCGTCGGGACTACCTGCGTACAACACGGGCGCAGGCATTCGTGACGTGCATCTGAACGGCTACGTCAGCTACGACATTTCGAAGCACTGGGCCGCCTCGGTCGCGGTGACGCTTGGCCGTTTGCAGCACTACGCCGCCGCGAGCCCGATCACCGAGCGTCGAAGCGAACTCAATACGCTTGCATCGGTGAATTACCGGTTTTGATTTGAGGCAAGTTCCAGCCTGAACAGCAACGAATCCCGATCGGGGTAAGCGTACTTGACGGGCAATTCTCCAGCCGCGATCTGCTGAAACCCCTGACGTCGATAAAATGCATGTGAGCGCGTCGAAACGGAAGGGGTATCGAGCAGGATCGTTTCGATGCCTTTGAGCCTTGCATGCGCCAACAGCGTTTCGTAAAGGCGCGACGCGCATCCCATCCCCGCGCCTCTCCACGCTGCCGACACAAAGAACTTCTTCAGCACGGCAACCGTTGCCGTCTCGATCTGCAGGGCGATTGTGCCGACCACATGTCCTTGCTGGTCGAGTGCAATCCAGAAGCCACCGCCATTCGCGATGAAGTATCGATTGATATCGAGAAGCTCGGGCTGATCCTCGATCGATATGCCGACCTTGCTCTCGTCATTCTGGATATGCAGGATCAAGCCGACCACTTCGTCGGTGAACGAATCCTGAAAGGTGGCGATGCGAGGCGGTGTGGTCGCGGTGTGCATAGAAAAGTGCTCTCGGGCAATGTGCGAGGCACTACCTTATGCGTCGGGCAGGATGCGATCTAGAACGTTCTTGCGCTGTTTCGCCGCGCGACGGCGCCAGGCGTCACGCCGAACACGGCCTTGAAGTGGCGTCCGAGGTGGCTTTGATCCGCGAAGCCGGTTGCGGCGGCTGCGGCGGAAGGCGTCATGCCATCCAGCAACAAGTGCTTTGCGGTCTTCAGGCGCAGCACGAGCTGGTAACGATGTGGACTCAACCCAAACGCAGCAGTAAAGCGACGGCACAACTCTGACGCGGATAGCGACGCCTCGCGCGCCAGCTCGTCGAGCGACACGTTACGGCTGGAAAATGCCTGCAAGTAGGCCTTCGCGTCGCGCAGACGCTTGTCGGCGACTATCGAAGACGACTGTGCAGACGCATCGCGATTGTTCATCGAACCGAGCACCGCTTCACACAACAGCGCCCATTCATCGGGCCATGTCGATGACATGTGCGAGCTTTGCATCGACAGCGCAGCGAACTGCACGAACGGAGCCATCGCACGGCGCATCTTCACGGGCTGCGAAAACGCATGCGGCGAAACACCGTGAATATCGCACTGCAATTGCCATTCGGCGTCGGGCACATAGAGCATCACGTATTCGCAGCCGTGATCGCCGATGGACATTCCCGCATGGGCGACATGCGGTGGGATCGCGTACACCTCGCCGGCGTTGACGATCGACGGTTGCCGCGCGCTGGTCATCGAGTCCTTTGCGCCGCGTAGCACCGCGCCGATAGCCCACGTGTCGTGCGCATGCGTAGCAAACCGATGGTGCTCGAAGCGGGCATGAAGCACTTCGATACCCGCGCCGTCGACATAGCCATACTGCGTATGCTCTCTCGTTGCGAGCTGCGTGTTGTGTGCGGAATGGGGCATCGTACGTTTCATGAATCAGCCGGGCGGCGCTATCTACGCATGCCAGAGCGAAGCCTTCGCCCTGAGCGTTTCGATTGCGAGGTCGAGAAATGCGCGCACTTTCTGATTCGCATGCTTGCCTTCGCGATGGACGACATGTACGGGTAAGGTAGCTAGCTCGTAATCGGCCAACACGGCGCGTAGCGTACCGTCCGCCAGTTCTTGCGCGATCTGATACGACAACAGACGCACGATGCCTAGCCCCGCCAATGCTGCCGAGATCGCGGAATCATTCGTGGTGGTCACCAGACGCGGCTGGATCGGCACCGTCAGCGGCTTGTCGTCCACGCGGAAGCGCCATTCGGGCGCGGACGTGAGGCCTGTCGCCTGGATGGTCACGTGAGACGCGAGATCGTCGGGATGCTGCGGCACGCCGTGCGCGTCCAGATAAGCGGGCGAAGCGCACAGCATGCGACGCACCTTGCCGACAGCAATCGCCTGCAACGATGAACTCGGCAACTCGCCGATGCGGATCGCGACATCCGCCCCTTCGTCGACGAGATTCACGATGCGGTCCAGAAACCAGCAATTCAGATTGACGGCCGGATAGCGCGTCAGATAGTCGTGAGCGATGGGCGTCACATACATCTTTCCAAACAGGACAGGTGCCGTCACGGTCAACTGGCCGCGCGGCGTGGTGTTCGCACCGGCAGCGGAAAGCTCGGCCACCTCGATTTCCGAGAGGATGCGGCGACAATCCTCGAAGAACGTGGCGCCTGCATCCGTCATTCGCACGACGCGCGTCGTGCGGGTCAACAGCCGCACGCCAAGGTGTTCTTCGAGCTCGTTCATCACCCGGCTGATGACCGACGGCGACACGTTGAGCTTGCGCGCCGCGGACGCGAAGCCTTCCGTCTCGACCACGGTCACGAAGGTGTTCATTGCCTGGAGCCTGTCCATGTCTGAGGAGATGAACGGGAAGGGGATATAGGACGCCTGCCGGGCGTCGACAGGCAAGCGAGCGTCAAGCATAACAGCGTTTCCCACCCCGCCGCGCACGGCCTGCCTCACAGATCGAGCAGCAGACGGTCGCCGCCGCCCGTCTCCGTATTGGCGGGCACGGCGCAACAGATCAAGGCTTCGTTGTCCGGCACCGTGAATTCCGGCGTAATGGTGTACGCCACCGCGCCCTCCACGATGCGCGTGCGGCACGTGCCGCAACTGCCGCCGCGGCAACCGAATTCAGGATTCAGTCCGCGTGCTTCCGCAAGCTCCAGCAACGTACCGCTGTCCGGATTCCAGCGCGCTTCCTTTCCCGACTTGACGAACGCGATGGGGACCGGTTGGTCCGCTGCGACGCGAGCGGGACCTGTGACGGCTGCAGCATCCTTCCTGCGGTGCAGCCCGGACGGCCCAAACGCTTCGGCATGAATGCGGTTGTCAGCGACGTTGAGATTGCGCAAGCCATCGTACATGGACTGCATGAACGCTGACGGTCCGCAAAGATAGAAGTCGTAGTCGTTGAAGGGCAGCGTGTCGCACAGTAGCGCGACATCGATCCGGCCTTCCACGTCGAAGTCCTTGCCTTCGCGTGCACCGTCGGTGTGACTCAATGCGCGCACCACGTTCACCGCGCCTTTCGCGGATACCGCGAGCGTTTCGATCTCACGGCTGAACGCGCGCTCTTTCAGCGAACGCGCCGAATGGAAGAACCACGTCGGGCGTACGCGCCGCGTGCGCAGCCCTTCGTACACGATATGCCTGAGCATCGCGAGCATCGGCGTGATGCCGACGCCGGCGGCGAGCAGCACGGCGGGACGGCGCTCGGCGGCATCGATCGTGAACTGGCCAGCGGGCGCACGCGCTTCGATGATGCTGCCGATGTGCAGCGTGTCATGAAGATGCGACGACACGAGTCCATCACGCTTCACGCTGATCCGATAGAGACCATCGGCGGGTGCCGTCGACAGCGTATAGGTTCGGATCACAGGCTTATCGTGACCGGGCGGCATGACGCGGATGGGCAGATGCTGACCCGCGATATGTGGAATGAGCCCCGCGCCGTCCACAGGTTCGAGATGAAACGAACGGATCACCGCGCTTTCATCGACGACGTTCGTCACCTTGAACGGCCGCCATGCATTCGCCAGTTCGGCGGCCTTCAGGCGGCTTGTCACTTCGTCCCAGCTGCCTGTCATCAGCGAGTTCGGCGACCAGCCATTGGCCCGAAATTTCCATCGCAGCGGCAGCGCGCCCTTGCGATAGACGATGCGTCGCGGCGTGAAATGCCACAGCCGCTCCGCGCCCTGAAACGCGGCGATCTCGGGCGAGTCGAGATCGACGGTCGCGTCGCCCGTCAATTGCAGGACGTCGCCCGTTTCGAAGTCGGCGAAGATGAGCCCCGCGCGCGGATTGACGAGGAAGTTGCCGAGCGTAGCAAAGAAGAGGTTGCCCGCGAAATCGGGAATGGTCAGGCGGCCGTCGTCACCGATACGCACGAAGCCCGCCTTGCCGCCGCGATGCGACACGTCGACCTGGCGTTGCTCGCCTTCGCCCACATAGGACGCGACAAACAGCGTGTCCGCTGCTTCGATCATCGCGCGGGCGTGACCGGTCAGGCCGTCGAACTCCGTGGGCGCGATATCGGAAAACATACCGGGATCGCGGATGAATTCGAAATCGCGAGCCTGGATATATTGCGGGCAATTGCCGAAGCTCTGTATGACCTCGACGTCGAAACCTTGCGACGTCGCACCACGCAACAGACCGTTCAAGCGATTGCGGCGGCGCGTGTCCAGCTCGATCCCGAGCAGACCGATTGCCGCGCCTTCGTGAATGCCGCCGGATGCAGGATCGTGCGGATCGGCGGCAACGTGCATGTGCAGAATCTTCTCGGTCGGCGACTGCATGAAGCCCGGCTGACCGGCGACGAGTGTTGCCCATACGTCACCGTCGTCAGCCACTGCGCCGGCCACGATGAACGGCAATTGTCTGTAGAAAGTGCGATGCTGATCGGGCATGTAGTCGCGAACCACCCGGCGGCCGAGTTCCTGCATCTTCGCGGCCACGCCGACTTTCTCTTGCAGCGCCAGTTCGCCTGCATGCCAGGGCGACCCTTTATCCGTCGATACCGTGCTCATGATTTGCCTCCGGGCGTAAAGCCGGGAAAGCCACGCGTTGGGCTTCCCGCTCACTGACGCGCTCAGCTGTTGGCGGCGAGGCCGACAGGCGTTTTCTGGAACTCGACGAAGCCAGGCAGCGCCTCGATGCGGCGCAACCACGCGTTGACGTTCGGGTAGAACGACAGGTCGACGTTGCCTTCCGGCGCACGTGCGATGTAGCTGTACAGCGCGACATCGGCGACCGTCGGATGCGGTTGCGCGATGAACTCACGCCCGGCCAGCTCTTCGTCGATCAGCTTGAGGATGCGATGCGCGCGGGCAATCAGCTCTTCGGCGTTGTATTTTGCGCCGAACACGGTGATCAGTCGCGCGGCGGCCGGGCCGAAAGCGATCTCGCCGGCGGCCACGGACAGCCAGCGCTGCACGGCGGCTTCCAGCGCGGGCGTTTGCGGCAGCCAGTCGGTCTTGCCGAACTTGCGGGCGATGTACACCAGAATCGCGTTGGAGTCGGCGATCGTGGTGTCGCCGTCGACGAGAACCGGGACCTGGCCGAAGCGGTTGAGCTTCAGAAATTCGGCGGATTTGTGCTCGGCAGCGGCGAGATCGACCTGAATCGATTGATGCTCGATGCCGAGCAGCGACAGGAACAGGCGGGCGCGGTGCGAGTGGCCGGACAACGGGTGGTAGTAGAGCTTCATGGCGGTTTCCTTTGGTCAGATGTGACTGGGACATCCCGATCACTTGATGCAAAGTCTAGGGACGCTGCCTTCGCAGCAGAATCCCTCGCCAGGTCAATTGATACTTCTCGAAACGAGAACGGTGGTTCTGCGCCCGAGAACAATGGCGTTCGGCGTCAGGCCACGCGTTTGTCTCGTTGCACCTTGCCGAAGTGAAGCGAAAGAAAAATCCCGATCGCGAGCGCGCCCAGCAGCATGACCGTGGCATCCGGAACGATGCGAGCCGCGTCCCAGTGATGCGAGGTGATCACCAGCGCCAGCGCAAGATTCACGAATCCCCACAGGATATTCACCAGAGGTGACGAGTCGCCGACGCCGTGCGGCTTCGCAAAAGGCGTGGGAAACGGATGCCCTTGCAGGCCGGAAGACAGATGCGGGACGCTATTGCACAAAAGCGCTCCGGCGAAAAAGAGCCAGACCTGCTGCATGGTTTTACCTCTTGCGTGGGGAGTGAAAAGGCGTTGCTTTACGAACGCCGGGGTTCATCGGTTTTCGAATGCACGCGTTTCGCAATGAAGCGTGCTGCCGCCGGTCCGATGGCGAGCACGGCGACGAAGCGGGCCATCTGCATCGCCATGACAAAGCGCACATCGACGTTGCTCGATGCCGCGATGATCGCCACTGAATCCGCGCCGCCGGGGCTTGTCGCCAGGTACGCGGTCAGCGGATCGACACCCGCCGTCACGACGAGCGCGCCGCCGATGCCCGCGCAAATCGCGATCAACGCGACCGAGCACGCGATCAGACGAGGCAACGCCTTCATCGCGTGCGCGAGCAGCGGCCGGGTGAATCTCAGGCCGATGCGCCAGCCTACGAACGCGTAGGCGACGGCGAGCAGCCAGCGCGGCAGTTCGATCGTGAGCCAGCCGTGATGCGCGAGCAATACGCCCGCAACGATCGTGACGAGCATGGGTCCGAGCGGAATGCGCAAGCGCTGCCCAACGAGCGATCCGACTAGCGCGAGCGCAAGCGTCTGGACGAGCGGCAATGTCGCAATGGGCGCGAGCCACGTGACGACGGGCGCCGCGTGGGGCCCGCTTGCCCCGACGATCCGGGCGAGAACGGACGCGACGGCGGCCACGATCAGCACCCGGAGGTACTGCATGACAGCGACCAGCTGCGCATCCGCGCCAAACGATTCCGCCATCAAGGTCATCACCGTGGCCGCGCCTGGACTGACGCCCCACAACGCGGTTGTGCCCGGCAACACGTCCATGCGGACCAGCAGCCACCCAAGCAGGGCGCTTGCCGCAATGACGGAGAACACGCCAGCGGCAAACAGCGGCCAATGAACGGCGAGTTCCATCGATGCCGACGACGGCAGCATTTTCGCGATCATGCAGCCGATCAGCCCCTGGACGGGCACGAACGCGCGCCGCGAGAGCGGCAGCCTTGCACCGCTACCAGCGACCACGATCCCCGCGAGCAACGGACCGATCAACATGGCGGCCGGAATATCGAGCCAAAAAAGTAGGGCGCCGAACGCAAGCGACAGGCCGATGAGCGCCGCCCACTGCCAGGCCGGCGGCGAGCGATCGATCCACACGAAAGGCTCGCGGAGCATTTTCTGGAACATGACGAATGAGCAATGCGACCGGTGACGATTAAATGCGAGGGTATCCTCTCAAAATATACTAGAGAACACCCTCGCATAAGTCAATGTATCGTGCATTTCAGCGAAATTACAGGAACCAGACGCACAACAAACGGAGTGCGATAATATGCGAGGAAAGCCTATCAAATCCTCGCATATCGTCCAATCTCAATGACTACAAGCACATCATCAACCGACCCGGCGCGCGCCACCGAACCCAAACGCGAACGAGGGCGGCTGCGCGTCGCCGCGATCATGACCGCGGGCGTCGAAGTATTTTCGGAGAAGGGCTACGATGCCGCCACGATGACTGAGATCGCGGCGCGTTCGGGAACGGCGATCGGCTCGCTGTATCGCTTCTTTCCGACCAAGGAGGCGCTTGCCGATGCACTGCTGCTGCAATACGCGCAGCACGTGAAGAACGGGCTGACCGAACTGAAACAACAGGTGCCCGGCATGACGCTGGAGCGTGTGGCCGACGCATTCGTCGATATGATGCTTCTGCTACGGTCGCAGCGCAGTTTCGCGATCGCGTTGATGGATGCACGCGGCGGAAGCGCGGACGAACGCAAGCGCTTTCGCAAGGTCATGCGCGGCGGTGTGGCGGATATCCTGTGTGAAGCGATTCCCGCGTTGTCCGCCGCGAAGGCGAAGGTGATGTCGGTGGTGCTGATCCATATGCTCAAGGCCGTCGTCGGCATCGCCGACGAGGAATCTTCGGTGCGAGCCGCGCTGCTCGCCGAAATGCGTCAACTCGTGCGCATGTATCTCGTCTCGGCGGCGCAGCAAAGCGGCGGTTAGATTCGGGCCGCTTTGCCGCTAACTGTTGCGTGCCTCACGCACCGAGCTTGAAGAACCCAACTGTCGCGTTCAGATCCTTGCCTTGCGTGCTGAGCGATTCGGACGTGGCGGCAATCTCCTCGACCAGCGCTGCGTTCTGCTGGGTCGACTGGTCCATCAATGACACAGCCTGGTTGACCTCGCCAATCGCGCGGCTTTGCTCGCGTGCGGAATCCGCGATTTCGCTGGTAATGGTGGCGAGGTTGGACACGGCATCCGTCAGTTCGGCGATTGTCTTGCCCGCGAGGTTGACCTGTTCGGCACCCGCCTCGACATTACCGACGGACGCCTCCAGCAGTCCCTTGATCTCTTTTGCCGCGCTGGTCGAACGCTGCGCCAGGTTGCGCACTTCGGCGGCGACGACGGCAAACCCACGGCCGCTCTCGCCCGCGCGCGCCGATTCGACAGCGGCATTCAACGCCAGGATGTTGGTCTGGAACGCGATGCCCTCGATCATCCCGACAATGCCGACGATACGCCCCGATTGTTCGACGGCGATGTTCATCGTCTTCGCCGCGCCCGCAACGGCCTCGTTGCCGCGCCGCGCCACATCCACGGCGCCCGCAGCGACGGCGTTGGCCGTCGTCGCCTGATCGGCCGTGCCGCGCACCGTGCCCGCCAGTTCTTCCATGCTGGCCGCCGTTTGCTGGATCGACGCCGCCTGTTGTTCGGTTCTCGACGACAGATCGAGATTGCCCGCTGACACTTCACCGGCAGCGAGTTCGAGGTGACGGCTGTTCGTCCTCACCTTAAGCAAAACGCCATGCAGCTTTTCGACGAATGCGTTGAACTGCTTCGCGAGATGGCCCACTTCGTCGTTGCTGAGTTGAGGCAGACGCCGCGTCATGTCGCCGTCGCCGGATGCGATTTCGTGCATCGAGTTGGCAAGATTGCGAATGGGATCAGTTATCCGGCGACCCAATGCAATCATGATGAGCACGGCGACCACGAGCACCAGCAGCCCCATCCCGATCAGCGTCCACGTGAGCCGGTTGGCGGCCGCCATCATTTCCGATTCGGGCACGAGCGCGTAGTACTTCCAGCCGTTCTTCGGCGACGTGTAGATGAACGACTGATACTCGACGCCGTCCATCTGGATGCGAACGAGCCCATCGCTGCCATTGGACAGTTGTTCGTATCCGCCGCCCAGGCCCTTCAGTTCCTTGAACTCGTGTTTCTTCTCGCGCGGATCGATCAGAATTTTTCCGCTGCTGTCCGTGACGAGCAGATAGCCGGTCTTGCCGAACTGGATCCCGCTGGTGAGTCGCGCGAAGTCGTCGAGCGATATGTCGCCTTCGAGCACGCCGAGAATCTCGTCCTTGCTGTCCTTCACGACGCGAGCGAACGGAATGATCGCGCCGCCGGAACCGGCCGCGCTCAGATAAGGCGCGGGCCGCACGACACGATCGGGCGCCGTCATCGCCAGTTGATACCACGGCCTGACGCGCGGATCGTAGTGCTCGCCGTTCAGGCTTTCGATCGGCCATTGCACATAGCCGCCCCAATGCGTGCCGATGTCGAGATAGCGCATGTTGGGATGCGTGTCGCCGAACTGCTTGAGCAACGCGAAGATCGTCTTCTCGACTTCGCCGTTCTTGTCCGGCGTCATCTGGCCGCCGTGGTTCAGATAGTCGGTGATGCTCTGGTCGGCGGCTTTCAGTTGCGCCGTTTGCGTCAGATACGTGAGGTTCTGTTCGACCTCTTTGAAGCTCACATCGAGCGATTCGTCGGCCTGGACGATTCTGGCGTGACTGGACTGCTCGAACTCGTCGACAGCCTGATGACGCACGTTCAACGCGCCGACCGTCGTGAGAAGTAGAACCGTGACTGCGAGCGCGGCGCCCGATGCCGCGCTGAATTTGAATGCGATCGAATCCGTAAGCTTCAAAATGACCTCTGCCCCAATGACGAACTACCAACCGATATCGACTTGCGGTGCGCTAAAGACGAAGCAATGCGCATCGTTGATTACGTTGGTTGTCGGCCGATATCGGGGCGGCTTGAGCGGATATGACGCTGGATTCGATAAATATTTTTTGGTGGCTTTTTCGTACCTTTTCCCATGTCGCATCGCGTGGGAATCGTGTCGCGATTTCGATAACAGAGAAGCGGCAAACGGTTTAAAAGTGCGGCGCTTAAATGGCCGCGCTCGTCTCTTGCAGAAAAGGCGTGATATTGCGCATCGCGCGCGCAACGTACTCTTCCTTTTCGCCGACAGGCGCGACGTAATGCATCGCGCTCGCGGCTGCATCGACGCCTTCGAATCGCGCAATGATCCACGCGGCCAGATACTGGGACGCAAGACACCCGCCCGCAGTCGCGACGTTGCCTCGCGCGACGAACGGCTGATTGAGCACGTCCACGCCGGCTTCCTCGACCCATGGCTTCGTGGTCAGGTCCGTACAGGCGGGTACGCCATTGAGCAGCCCGAGTTTCGCCAGCACGAGTGTGCCGGAACACTGCGCGCCGAGCAGTTGGCGCGACGGGTCGAATTGCATCTGCGCCATCAACGTCTGATCGGCAACGACGTTGCGCGTCGACATGCCGCTGCCAACAATAACTGCATCCGCAGCATTCGCCTCGTGCAGCGCGATCTGCCCTTCGATCACCACGCCGTTCATCGACTTCACGCGCGCATGCGGCGTCGCAATCGACACGCGCCAGTCCGGCTTCTTGATCCGGTTGAGAATGCCGAGCGCAATCAGCGAATCGAGTTCGTTGAAGCCTTCGAAAGTGAGAATCGCGATGTGCATGATGTCCGCCCGCCGATGAATGTGGTGAAGAGATGCTAAGCGCAGATACCATTACAATCAAATAATTGTCATGGATACATCTCCATATGGCTCAGCCCCGGTACAAGGAGCTTGTCGACACGCTTGCCGCGGATATCCGCTCGGGACGCTTGCGCGCCGGCACGCGCCTGCCGACGCATCGGCAGCTCGCGTCCGAGCGTGGCCTCGCGCTCGTCACGGCGACGCGGGTCTACGCCGAGCTCGCGGCGATGGGCCTCGTCAGCGGAGAGACGGGACGCGGCACGTTCGTGCGGGAAATTTCGCTGCGGCCTAGACAAGGCATCGATCAGTTCGCGCTCGCGGCGGGCACGGTCGACCTCAACTTCAACTATCCGGCTCTGCCGGGTCAGGCCGATCTGTTGCGCGGCGCGTTGCGCCAGCTTGCTGCGTCCGGCGATCTGGAAAGCCTGCTTCGCTATCAGCCGCATGGCGGACGCCAGCACGAACGTGCGGCCGTGGCTCGTCATCTCGCGAGCCGGGGGCTCGAAGTCGGCTGGGAACAGGTGTCGCTCGTGAACGGCGCGCAAGCGGGCCTGGCGTCGACCGTGATGGCGTTGCTAAGTCCGGGCGACGTGGTCGCAGTGGACACGTTGACGTATCCGGGTTTCAGGGTGCTGGCCGAGGCGTGTCGCCTCGAACTGGCACCGATCCCGGCGGACGGGCAAGGGTTCGACCTCGACGCGCTCGAACGCTTGTGCAGGTCGCGGCGCGTGCGCGCCGTGTACGTGATGCCGACGCTGCACAATCCGCTCGGTTGGGTGACGAGTGCGCAATGGCGCAAGCAGCTTGTGTCGATTGCGCGCCGGCATGGGCTACTGATTATCGAAGACGCCGCGTACGCCTTCCTCGCCGAAAAGCCGCCCGCGCCGCTCGCCGCGCTCGCGCCGGAAACGACCGTGTATGTATCCGGTTTTTCGAAGAGCGTCGCTACCGGGCTGCGCGTGGGTTTTGTCGTGGCGTCCGCTGAATCGATGCAAGCCATCGAGCGGATCATCAGAGCGACGACGTGGAATACGCCCGGTGTGATGACGTCGATCGCGTGTGCGTGGCTCGACGATGGCACCGTCAAGCGGCTCGAAGCGGAGAAACGCCGCGACGCGAAGATCCGGCAAGCCATGGCCGCCGAGATTCTCGCGGGCCTGAATTGCGTTCGTCACCCGTCGTCGTATTTCGTCTGGCTGCCGTTGTCGGAAGAAGTGCGCGCTGACCAGGTTGCGGCGGCGCTCATGCGCGAGCGCATTTCGGTGTCGACGGCGGAACCCTACGCGACTTCGCACCATGTGCCGCATGCGGTCCGCCTCGCGTTGGGTTCCGTCGAACTCGATGTGCTGCGCGAGTCGCTGGAAACGGTCAGGCGCGTGATAAGCGGTTACGCGTACTGAAAGCGGCGCTTGCGCTTCAGACGTCGCTCAGGCACTGCGCGATCGTGTCGCAGAACCACTGCTGCGCGGCGGAATCTTCGGCGTGCGGATACCAGTACAGATTCACCTCGAACGGCGGTATCTCCAGTGGCAGCGGTAATACACGCATTCTGCCGTCGCTTGCGAATGAACGCGCGATACGCGTCGGCAGCGTGAGCACCAGATCGGTCGTAGCAATCACCGCGACAAGGCTCGTGAAATGCGGCACGCGCAGCGAAATCTTGCGGGTCAGTCCCATGCTGCCCATCACGTCCTCGACGAGATGGTGTCCCGTGAATGGCGCGACCACCACGTGATTTGCCGATACATAGTCCGCGAGTGTCATCGCGTTGCCAATCGAAGGATGCGTCGCGCTGAGCAAACACGAATAGCTCTCGGTGAATAGCGCCTTTTTGCGCACCTGCCCGCCGACGAATTGCAGATTACCTACCACCGCATCGACGCTGCCGGTTTGCAGCCATTCAGTGATCCGCTCGCTGTCGATCTGCACGATCTCCAGTTCCACCGAAGGTGCGATGGCCTGAAGCTCGCGCACGAGAAACGGCAGGAAATGCAGTTCGCCGAGATCGGAGAGCGCGAGCCGGAAGCAGCGGTTCGAGCCCGTTGGGTCGAACTGACGTGTCGTCGATATTGCCGTTTCGATGCTGTCGAGCGCGCTCTTGAACGCGTTGAACAGTTGCGTCGCGTTGAAGGTCGGCACCATGCCGTCGCGTGTGCGCGTGAAAAGCGGGTCTTGCAGCAGGTCGCGCAGACGGTTCAGCGAATAGCTGACGGAGGGCTGCGTGATGCTCAGCCGCCGTGCCGCTGCGCTGACACTCCGGGTCTCGTAGATCGCGACGAATGTCCGGATCAGGTTGAGGTCTGTGGTCACGTCGGAGGGGGGGATATAGACACGTTCTATTATAAGAACAAAAAAACGATGATTGGATTTATCGAGCTTCGCTGCCTAGCATGAGCCTGTTGATCAGGAATATTGGCTATGAAAACAGTTCACCAGGCATGCTATGAAATCCTTCGCGAACAAGGATTGACGACGTTCTTTGGAAATCCCGGCTCGAACGAGCTGCCGTTTCTGCAGGACTTTCCCACTGATTTCCGCTACATCCTCGGGTTGCACGAAGGCGCCGTGGTCGGCATGGCCGACGGCTACGCGCAGGCGACGGGCAAGCCTGCGCTCGTCAATCTGCATTCCGCTGCCGGTACGGGCAATGCAATGGGCGCGCTGGCGAACGCGTGGAATTCCCACACGCCGCTCGTCGTCACGGCAGGGCAGCAGGTGCGAACCATGGTCGGCGTCGAAGCGCTGCTCGCGAATGTCGATGCGCCGAGCCTGCCGCGTCCGCTCGTCAAATGGAGTTGCGAGCCCGCCTGCGCGCAGGAAGTGCCGCTCGCATTGAGCCGCGCAATCCACACATCGGCGACGCCCGCCAAAGGGCCCGTGTATCTGTCCGTGCCCTACGACGACTGGAAACAGGAAGCGGGGCCGGGCGTCGAGCATCTCGCCGGACGCCGCGTCGAACTGGCGGGCCTGCCTTCTGACGAGACGCTCGCGTCGCTCGTCAGCACGCTGGAGCAGGCAAAAAATCCGGCGATGATTGTTGGCCCGGACGTGGATGCGGCGGATGCCAACAGCTTTGCCGTGACGCTCGCGGAAAAGCTGTCGATGCCCGTGTGGATGGCGCCGTCCGCGCCGCGCTGCTCGTTTCCGACTACGCACGCATGTTTTCGCGGCTTGCTGCCGGCGGGCATCGCAAGCATCAGCCGGTTGCTGGAAGGTCACGATGTCGTGCTCGTGGTCGGCGCGCCCGTGTTCCGGTATCACCAGTACGAGCCGGGCGAGTATTTGCCGAAAGGCACGCGCCTGATCGCGATCACCTGCGACATCAACGAAGCCACGCGCGCGCCGATGGGCGACGCGCTCATCGCCGATATCGCGCAGACCTTGCGCGCGCTTGCCGGGCGCGTATCGCAGAGCGCGCGGCCGCTGCCTGCGGCGATGCGGCGTCCCGAACCCGCTCGCGAAGAATCCGGCCCGCTTACGCCCGAACGCGTGTTCGACATTCTCGACGACATGGCGCCGCGCGATGCGATCTACGTGAACGAATCGACTTCCACGACGGGCACGCTGTGGCAACGTCTTCGTATGACGGAGCAGGGCAGCTATTACTTCGCCGCGGCGGGTGGCCTCGGTTTCGCGCTGCCTGCAGCCGTCGGCATTCAACTGGCGAAGCCGGAACGGCGCGTGATCGGCGTGATCGGCGACGGCTCGGCGAATTACGGCATCCAGGCGCTCTGGACCGCTGCGCAATACAACATCCCCGCCATCTTCATCATCATGAAGAACGGCACATACGGCGCGCTGCGCTGGTTTGCGGGCGTGCTGCAGGTGGAAAACGTGCCGGGTCTCGATGTGCCGGGTCTCGACTTCTGCGCGTTGGCGCGAGGCTATGGCGTCGATGCGCTGCGCGCGGACTCCAGCGAATCGCTGACGCGTGCATTGCGACAGGCACTCGCGAGCAACAAGCCGATGCTCATCGAGGTCGAGACGCGCACTTGAAGATGCGGAGGACTGTGCAATGAGCAAGCCAGTGAACATCGCGGACTTTCGCGCGCTCGCAAAGAAGCGGCTTCCGAAGATCGTGTTCGATTATCTGGAAGGTGGCGCGGAAGACGAACTCGGATTGAAACACAATCGCGATGTCTATCACGCTGTGAGGTTTCAGCCACGGCGTCTCGTCGATGTCAGCCAGCGCAACTTGCAGACGTCGCTGTTCGGCAAGCCGATCACAGCGCCGCTCGTGATCGCGCCGACGGGACTGAACGGCATCTTCTGGCACGATGGCGATCTCGCGCTTGCGCGCGCGGCGGGAAAGTTCGGCATTCCTTTCGCGCTGTCGACGGCATCGACGGCTTCGATCGAGCGCGTCGCGAAGGCCGCGACGGGCGAACTGTGGTTTCAGCTTTACGTCGTGCATCGCAAGCTGGCGGAACTGCTGGTCAAGCGCGCGCTGAACGCGGGATATACGACGCTGATTCTGACCACCGACGTCGGCGTCAACGGCAAGCGCGAGCGCGACATGAGGAACGGCTTCGGCATGCCGATGCAATACAGCCTGCGCACGATCCTGGACGGCGCGCTGCATCCGCGCTGGTCGTTCGATCTGGTGCGGCACGGCATGCCGCAACTGGCGAACTTCGCCAGTGCGGACGTCAAGGACACGGAATTGCAGGCGGCGCTGATGAGCCGTCAGATGGACGCGAGCTTTGCACGGGAAGACCTGCAATGGTTGCGCGATCTGTGGCCGCATAAGTTGCTGATCAAGGGCATCAGCCGCGCCGACGATGCGCAGCGCTGCATCGCGCTCGGCGCGGACGGCGTGATCCTGTCGAATCACGGCGGCCGTCAACTGGATAGCGCGATCGCGCCGTTCGAAGCGCTGGGTGAGACGGCATCGCGCGTCGCTGCGCCTGTGTTGATCGATAGCGGAATCCGTCGCGGTTCGGATGTGGTGAAAGCCGTTGCGATGGGCGCGAAAGCGGTGCTGCTCGGCAGGGCGACGCTGTACGGCCTCGCAGCTCACGGCGAGCAGGGCGTGGAGTCTGTGTTGTCGATCATGAAGAGCGAGATCGACACGACGCTCGCGCAGATCGGCTGCGCCGACATCAACCGGCTGTCGCGCGATTATCTGTGGACGCACGCGTCCATCGAAAAGACTACGCTGCGAACCAACACTCACGCTTGCATCGAATCATGAACGATATCCGTATCACCGATCTCCGCGCGCGGGCCGTCAACGTTCCGCTGCACTACCCGATCAGAACGGCGGTCGGCACGGTCGACACCGCGCCGCTGGTGTTGATCGACCTGACGACGAACGCAAACGTCACGGGTCACGCGTATCTGTTCACCTACACACCGCTGGCGCTGAAGCCTGTGCAGCGGATGGTCGAGGAACTGGCGGTGCTGATCAGGGGGATGCCCGTTGCGCCGCACGAAATCGATCGCCTGATGCAGTCGAAGTTCAGGCTGATCGGCCATACGGGCCTTTTGCGGATGGCGACAGCGGGCATCGACATGGCCGCGTGGGACGCTAAAGCGAAATTGCATGACGTGCCGCTCGTGACGCTGCTCGGCGGCACGGCCCGTCCTGTTGCAACCTACGACAGCCACGGCATGGACGACGTCGAACTCGCGCAGAAGCGCGCTCACGATGCCGTCGAGGCCGGCTTCAAAGCCATCAAGACAAAGATCGGCTATCCGACGCTCGATCATGACGTGAAGGTCGTGCGCGCGATTCGTGAAGTCGTCGGCGATAACGTTCAGATCATGGTCGATTACAACCAGGGGCTCACTGTGCCGGAAGCGATGCGCCGTGGCCGCGTGATCGAACAGGAAGGCGTAGCCTGGATCGAAGAGCCTACGCTTCAGCACGATTACACCGGCCACGCGGCGATACGCGATGCGTTACACGCGCCGGTGCAAATGGGCGAAAACTGGTTCGGCCCGGAAGACATGACCAAGGCGATTGCCGCCGGCGCGTGCGATCTGTGCATGCCGGACATCATGAAGATCGGCGGCGTGACGGGTTGGCTGCGAGCCAGCGCGCTCGCGGAGCAACACGGCCTGCCGATGTCCAGCCACATCTTTCAGGAGTTCAGCGCGCATCTGCTGGCCGTCAGCCCGACGTGTCACTGGCTGGAGCGCATGGATGTAGCTGCGCCCATTCTTGAGCCGGTTCTCAGCTTCAAGGACGGCATGGCGCATTTCGGCGATGTGCCGGGCGCAGGAATCGTCTGGAAAGAAGATGAGGTGAAGCGCTTTCTCGTTTGATCGAAGCTCTGCCGCACCGAATGGTGCGAATGACAATGAAGTAGTTCGTTATCCATATCAATGCGCCAGATAGAGCGCCATTTCAATCTTCCAAACCTGGAGACAAACATGAGCCGGAACATCGTCGATGATGCGCTGGAGGACATACGCCTGAACTGGTTTCACCTGATGATCCTGTTCTGGTGTTCGATGTTGATGCTGTTCGATGGATACGACCTCGTCATATACGGTTCCGTGCTGTCCCAGTTGATGAGCGAATGGCAGCTTTCGCCCGTCACGGCGGGGATCATCGGCAGCAGCGCGTTGTTCGGCATGATGATCGGCGCATTGACGCTCGGCAGTTCATCCGACCGCTTCGGGCGCAGGCGCGTCATTCTCACGTGTCTGATCGTGTTCGGTGTTGCCGCGCTAGGCAATGGTTTCTGCGAGAACGCCAGCCAGTTCACGGTATGCCGCTTTTTGACGGGCGTCGGCCTGGGCGGCATGGTGCCGAATATCGTCGCGCTGATGACGGAGATGTCGCCGCGCAGCAAGCGCAACATCATGGTCACGCTCATGCTGAGTTTCTTTTCGGTCGGCGGCGTGATTGCAGCAGTGTCGGGCAAGATCGTCACGCCGTCGTTTGGATGGCGGGCAAACTTTCTGATCGCAGGGCTGCCGCTGCTGACGTTTCCTCTGCTTTACCGCTGGCTGCCCGAGTCGCTCAGCTATCTGCTGGCGAATGGCCGCCATGCGCAGGCGGAACCGATCCTGAAGCGGTTTGCGCCGGAATATCGCGGTACGGCATCGGGTCTCGCGGCACTGGCCGGCGAGCATGCCCATCGGCCGCGACGCTCTCGCACTGTCGAACTGTTCACGCAAGGCCGGGCCGCTGACACGCTGCTTCTATGGATCGCGTTCGGCATGTGCATGCTGATGGTCTACGGCCTCAATACGTGGCTGCCGAAGCTGATGTCGGCGAACGGCTACTCGATCGGTTCGAGTCTGACGTTCCTCATCACGCTCAACGTCGGCGCGATTCTGGGTGGCCTGTTCAGCGGCTGGCTCGCGGATCGCTACGGCGGCAAGCCGACCTTGTTTCTGTTCTTCGTTGTCGCGGCCTTGTCGATCGATCTGCTGGGATACAAACAGAGCCCGCTCGTTCTCAACGTGCTGCTCATGTGTGCGGGTGCGACGACGATCGGCACGCTGTGCATCGTGCACGCATTCGCCGCGCAGCACTATCCGTCCGCGATACGGTCGACAGGTGTGGGCTGGGCAGCTGCGGCAGGCAGGCTGGGCGCCGTTGCTGGGCCTGCGTTGGGCGGCTACCTGTTGAACGAGCGCTTTGCAATCAGTTTCAGCTTCATGGTCTTTGCGATTCCCGGTGTGGTGGCAGCGGTTGCGGTCCTGCTCATTTCCCGGAGCGGCAAGGCGCTCGCCGGCGATGCGCAAACGCTGGCCGCGCCCGCTGAATAAAGAGATTCAACTATTTTCGGAGACGATGCATGACTAACGTCAATCAGACGCGCAAGTGGGAAGGACGTATTTTTTCGAACGGGTGGGCGAGCGCCGCAGGCGGTACCGCCGACGTGATCGAACCATCGACGGGCGAAACGCTCGCGCGGATCGGCGTGGGCCTTCCGGAAGATATCGACAGCGCGGCCAATGCGGCACACGTGGCCCAGCATGCGTGGGCATCGACGCCGTTCGATCAGCGCGCCGCGATTTTGCGGGAAGCGGCGCGACTGCTGAAAGAGCGAGCGCCACAGATCAACGACTGGAACATACGCGAGTGCGGCTCCACGCGTGCCAAAGCCGAGTGGGAATTGCACGCGACGTACGAACAGCTGCTAATGGCCGCCGCGATGACGATGCAACCCGACGGCGAGCTTTACCCTTCGGCGATGCCGGGCCGATTGAACTTCTGCCGGCATGTGCCGATTGGCGTCGTCGGCGTGATCGCGCCGTGGAATTTTCCGATTCTTCTCTCGATGCGATCGGTTGCGCCCGCGCTCGCTGTCGGCAACGCGGTCGTCTTGAAGCCCGATCCGCAAAGTGCCGTTGCAGGCGGTCTGCTGCTGGCGGAGGTATTCGAGGACGCGGGCTTGCCCACGGGCGTCTTCCACGTGATTCCAGGCGGCCCGGCGACAGGCGATGCGCTGGTGCGGCATCCGAAAGTGGGCATGATCTCGTTCACCGGATCAACGGCCGTGGGCCGGTCGATTGGCCAGGTGTGCGGGCAGATGCTGAAGAAGGTCGCGCTGGAACTGGGCGGCAACAATGCGATCGTCGTGCTCGACGATGCCGACGTCGATGCCGCTGCATCGAATGGCGCATGGGGTTCGTTCCTTCATCAAGGCCAGATCTGCATGCAGACGGGGCGGCATCTCGTGCATCGCTCATTGGCGCAAGCGTACGCCGCGAAACTCGCCGAGCGCGCGAAGAAGCTGCAGGTGGGCAACCCGTACCGCGAGCAGGTGCATCTGGGGCCGCTCATCAATCAGAAGCAACGCGACCGCATCGATGGAATCGTCAAGAAGAGCGTTGAATTGGGCGCGACGCTGCTGGCGGGCGGGCAGTATCAGCGTCTGTTCTATGAGCCGACCGTGTTGTCAGGCGTGACGCCCGGCATGCCCGCATTCACTGAGGAAATCTTCGGTCCCGTCGCGCCGGTCACCGTGTTCGATACCGACGACGAAGCCGTCGCCCTCGTCAATGCATCGGAATATGGACTCGCGGCTGCCGTGCATACGCGCTCGATGTCGCGAGGTCTCGCGCTGTCGTCGCGGATACGCGCGGGCATGGTGCATATCAACGATCAGACGGTCAACAACGAGTTTCAGGTGCCGTTCGGCGGAATGGGCGCGTCGGGGAATGGCGGAAGGTTCGGCGGGCCGGCGAACCTGCATGAGTTCACGCAGACGCAATGGGTGAGTGCCATGGATAAGCCGATGGTGTATCCGTTCTAGTTACGGCCTGGCTTCGTCGTCGGTGAGTGCCGGCTTCGCTGCCACATAGCGTCCCGGCGTGGTGCCCGTCGCCCGTTTGAACATGTCGATGAACGCGCTCACGTTGTCGTAACCCAGTTCGAGCGCGATGGTCGTCACGCTGACGCCTTCGGCGACGAGTTCCAGCGCGCGCAGCAATCGCGCCTGCGCGCGCCACTGCGCGAAACTCATCCCCGTCTCGGCGGTGAACCTTCGGCTCAACGTGCGCGGCGAAAGCCCGGCCCATTCGGCCCATTCTTCAAGACGGCGGGAATCGGACAGATCGCGGGCCAGCGCATCTGTGATGCGCGCGAGCCGCGCGTCTTCAGGCGCGGGCAGTCCGAGCGATTCGGCTTTCGATGCCGCCAGCTCATCGAGTATCACGTCCGCGATGCGGCTCTGCTGTGCGTCGAGTTGCGTGCCGTCCCAGCCTGCCGCGCGGCTGACGGCGGCGCGCAGCAGCGGCGTCGTGCGGATCGCGCGAGGCTCGGGCGGCAGCGCCGCGCAGCGTTGCTCCGCGATGAACACACTCCACCCCGAGAACGGCCCATGCGAGCGCACCGAATGCTCGCAGTGCGGTGGAATCCAGATCGCGTGAATCGCGGGCACGACCCATTGCTGACGATTCACGCCGACGGAGACGAGGCCGCTCAGCGCGCCCATTAGCTGCCCGCGCGGATGGCTGTGCGATGACGTTGCGCGTGACTCGCGTTGTGTGAGTTCGGCGGCAGCCAGAAAAGGCCCGTCCGACGACAGGACGAGTTCAGGACGAATCAGCGGAGTAGTCATGGCCGGAAAACCGTATCGAATGGCCTTTATACCTGAGACGGGCCGATCCTGCAGACCTAGACTGGCCGCATCACCACTACGAGGAGTTCAGTCGATGCGAGCCGAACAGCTTCTTTCCGACCACGCCGATCATATCGACGTTGAAGGCACGACGATCCGCAAGGGCACCGTCGCGGCGTTTCTTGCGAATGCGCGCGTGTGGAGCGATGCCCAGGCGAGCGAGACGGCGCGCGCGCAGGCCGCCGCCGATATCGTCGATGCTTTGCCCGCGTTGCGCGCAACCGGGCTTTTTGAGGTGCTCGCCATTCGCGACTGCGAACTGCGCGCGTGGATCGATACGCAGATGGCGCATGTGCCTTCCGTTGAGGTGCAGTCATGAAAGCAGCCGTCGTCACGCAAGCGGGACAGATGCCTGTCTATGCCGAGTTCGATGCGCCAGTGACGGAAGTGGGTCACGTGCTGATCGATGTTGAAGCCTCGGCGTTGAGCCACGTCACGCGTGCGAAGGCGTCTGGCGCGCATTATTCGTCGACGGGACGTTTTCCGTTTGTCGCGGGCATCGACGGCGTTGGACGCCGTGAAGACGGCACGCGTGTCTATTTCTTCGGGCCGAAAGAACCATCGGGCGGGCTCGCGCAGCGAACCCTCGTGCCGGAAGCGCAATGCTTCGCCATCCCCGAGACACTCGATCCCGTTACCGCCGCAGCGATGGCGATTCCGGGCATGTCGTCTTGGGCGGCACTCACCGAACGCGCGAAGTTCGTGGCGGGCGAGACGGTGCTCATCAATGGAGCGACGGGCGCGTCGGGACGACTCGCAGTGCAGATTGCGAAGCACCTGGGCGCGGCGAACGTGATCGCGACGGGGCGTCATCCACAGACGCTCAGCGAGTTGAAGACGCTTGGTGCCGACCATGTCGTTTCGCTCGATCAGGACGACGCGGCGCTGCATCGCGCGGTCGAGCCGCATTTTCGCGAAGGCGTCGATGTGGTGCTCGACTACCTGTGGGGGCCGAGTGCGCAAACGCTGCTGACGTGCGCGGCTCGCTCGCTGCCCGACGGCTACCCGATGCGTTTCGTGCAGATTGGCTCGATTGGCGGCGCGAGCCTCGAATTGCCGGGCGCTGTGCTGCGCGCGTCGGCGATCAGCTTGCTTGGCAGCGGCATCGGCAGCGTTCCTTTCGAACGTTTGATGCATGCGGTAAGCGAAGTACTGCACGCCGCGTTGCCGGCTCGTCTGGCGATCGCGACGCAGGCGGTTCCGCTCGCTGAACTGGCGATGCATTGGCAGAACGATGCGGGGCGGGTGCGGATTGTGTTCACGATGCAGCAGTGACGAAATGGAATGGTGCAGCGGGGTTTCGAATAGCCTCGGGTATGATGGAAATCCAACTTTCGTCCAACGTCCGCGGAAGACAACATGCTCGATCCCATCAACAGTTTGCTCGCGCTGTGCGGCGTGTTGCTGCTTAGCGTTGCCAGCCCGGGGCCTAACTTCGTGATCGTCACATCGACGGCGGTTGCGTCGCGACGCGCGGGCGTATCGACTGGACTTGGGCTGGCGGCTGCGTCGGGCACATGGGCGTTGATAGCGATTGCGGGCCTGAGTCTGATCGTCACGCACGTCGCCTGGATCGAGACGGCGTTGCGGATTGCGGGCGCGGCCTATCTGATCTGGCTCGGCGCGAAGATGATCGTGACTGCGCGCCAACCTTTGTCCACACCGGCACGGACCGCCGGGTCCGGTTGGGCCGCCGCGAAACGCGGCTATTTCGTGAGCATGACGAATCCCAAATCGGTCGCGTTTTACGGAAGCATATTTGCCGTGATGGTGCCCGCGCATGCCGCAATATCGTTCGATATCGCGGTCGTGGCGCTCTCGATCGGCATATCGTGCGCGTGGTACTGCGCGATGGCGATGCTTGCCTCTCACCCCGCCATTCGCGGCTTCATGGTTCGGCGCAAAGCCGTGATCGATACGACGGCGGGTGTGCTGTTGATTGGCCTCGGTGGAAGGATGCTCGCGGGGCGCTGACGTTACGCACGTTCCCGCACCAGCTCCAGGCGTTTCTTCTCAGCGTGAGCGCGTTTGGCCCCGCGAATCAGGCTCATCGCTTCCGCATGTGTCGCCACGCACGGACCCGAGCCGAGCAACGGCTTGCATGAAGTCTCGCGCAGCGCGAGCACCGAGACGATACCGATGATCGATGCGCCCATCAGGTAGTACGCGGGCATCATCGCGTCACCGGTTCTGTCTACGAGCCATGCAGCAACCAGCGGCGTCGTACCGCCGAACAGTGACACCGACACGTTGAAACCGATCGCCAGCGCGCCGTAACGGATCTTCGTCGGGAACAGCGCGGGCAGCGACGACGGCATCACGCCCGTGAACGTCGACAGCAACGCGCCGAGAATCAGCAGGCCGCTGAACACGGGCAGCACCGTGCCCATGCGGATCAGCAGCAGCGCCGGAATCGACAGCACGAACAGACCCACGCAACCGAACAGCATGACGGGCTTGCGGCCGATCTTGTCCGACAGGTGGCCAGCGTAGAGCGTCATCGGCATCATCAGCACCATCACCAGCAGCACGAGGAACAGACCGTGCGATTCGTTGAAGTGCAGTGTCGCCGACAGGTAGCTCGGCAGATACGAGAGCGCCATGTAGTCGGTCACATTGAAGATCAGCACGAGGCCAACGCACAGCAGCAACGGCTTCCACTGCTGCGCGAGCAGTTCCACGAACTTCTGCTTCGGACGCGACATTTCGTCCGCTTCACGCGCTTCCGCTTCCTTCTTGAACGCAGGCGTTTCTTCGAGCTTCATCCGGATATACAGGCCCACAAGACCCAGCGGACCCGCGATAAAGAACGGCACACGCCAGCCCCACGACAGCAGCGCCTCCTGCGACAGCGTTGCCGTCAGCACGGCAACCGTGCCTGCGCCGAGGATATAGCCGACCAGCGTGCCGAACTCGAGGAAGCTGCCCGCGAAGCCACGGCGGCGATCCGTCGCAAACTCGGCGATAAAGGTAGCGGCGCCACCATACTCGCCGCCCGTCGAGAAGCCCTGCACGAGACGCGCGACGAGCAGCAGCGCGGGCGCGAGAATGCCGATCGAACCATAGCTCGGAATCAGACCGATCGCGAAGGTGCCGACGGCCATCATGATCATCGTCATCGCGAGCACGCGTTGTCGGCCGATCCGGTCGCCAAGCGGCCCGAACACCATGCCGCCGATCGGGCGCACGAGGAATGCGGCGGCGAACGTGCCGAAGGTCGCGATCAACTGCGCCGACGGACTGCTCGACGGAAAGAACACTTTGCCAAGCGTGACAGCGATATAGCTGTACACGCCGAAGTCGAACCATTCCATTGCGTTGCCGAGCGCCATGGCGCCGACGGCACGTTTGAGAAGGGAATTGTCGACGATCGTGATGTCGTCAAGCGTGAGCGACGGACTTGAAGAATCGCGGCTCGCGATGCGCGCTTGCGAATGACTCAATTGACACACTCCATGAATTGCATGGCGAACCCGGCGGATGCAGCAGGTATTCGATCGAACATGAAGCCGATCGCGAAATGGGGCGCCAATGGGCTGTGGAATGCCTTCGCGTTGAACACGCCAGGCAACATCATCAAGTAGAGTGTGCTGATATGCCCACGACGGGGCCGTCGCTCATGCGTCCGGAAACCGGCGGAAAACGACAGGAGCGGGAGTCGAATGATGGAGCACGAACGTACAGTCCGAAACAACCCTGTCAGCGTCGCCCAGTGCAACCACACAGCGAATGTATCGGGCGGGCGTCATACCGGACTTCGGCGGCCGCCATCCTCAAAGTACGAATGGCGGCGCACCGAAGACCCATGCATCAACGGAAATTCGTCTGCACGAGATCCACGATTTCGTCGCCTCGGCCATTCAGTATGGCGCGCATCATGTACAGACTAAAACCCTTGGCCTGTTCAAGCTCGATCTTCGGCGGCATCGCGAGTTCCTGTTTCGCCGTCACGACATCGACGACGGCAGGACCATCATGCGCGAAGGCTGCCTTCAACGCCCCGGCAACCTGTTCCGAATCTTCGACGCGAATGCTAAAGATGCCTGCGCCTTTCGCAATCGCTGCAAAGTCAGTCTTGCTCAGATCGACATTCGTGTCGAGATAGCCACTCGCCTTCAGCTCCATCGAAACAAAACCCAGCACGCTATTGTTGAACACCACGACCTTAATAGGCAGCCCGAGCTGACGCGCGGTCAGCAGATCGCCGAGCAGCATCGACAGGCCGCCATCACCCGAAAGCGACACGACCTGGCGGCCCGGATGCGCGCCCTGCGCGCCGAGCGCCTGCGGCATCGCATTGGCCATCGATCCATGATTGAACGAACCGTGCAACTGACGTTTGCCGTTCATCGTCAGATAGCGTGCCGACCACACGGTCGGGGTGCCGACGTCGGCGGTGAAGATGGCATCCTCGCTTGCGATCTCGTCGATCATGCGCGTGAGGTACTGAGGATGCACCGGTTTGCCTGCGGGCGAAGGCGTCGCGAGGTCGTCGAGGCTCTTGCGTGCGGCGGCGTAATGCTTGCGCGCTGTGTCGATGAAACTGCGGTCCTGCTTGCGCTGAAGCCTGGGCAGCGTCGCCGAGATCGTCTCCTTGATCGTGCCTACGAGACCCAGCGTCAGTGGCGCGCGATGACCGAGTTGCGAACCCTTCCAGTCGATCTGGACGATCTTCGCGTGCGACGGGTAGAACGAGCGATACGGAAAATCGCAACCGAGCAGCAGTAGCGTGTCGCACGACATCATCGCGTGATAGCCCGAGCTGAAGCCGATCAGCCCCGTCATGCCGACGTCGAAAGGATTGTCGTATTCGACGGACTGCTTGCCGCGCAACGCATGCACGACAGGCGCGCCGAGCGTATCGGCAAGCGCCACGACTTCATCGTGCGCGCCCTGCGTGCCGCTGCCGCACATGATCGTGACGGCATCCGACCCATTCAGCAGCGTCGCGAGACGCTCCAGATCGGCCTCCGCAGGCACGATGCGCGGCGGCGCGCTTTCTGTCCACGTCGGCGCTTCGTCGGGGCCGTCGCCCAATGCGACGTCGCCAGGCAACACGATCACAGCGACGCCGCGCTCCTCGATGGCCGTTCGCATCGCGCGCGCGAGGACGCGCGGAAACTGCCCGGCGGACGACACGAGCTCCACGTAATGGCTGCACTCCTTGAACAACTCTTGGGGATGCGTTTCCTGGAAGTAGCCGAGGCCGATCTCCGTCGACGGAATATGCGCGGCGATCGCGAGCACGGGCTGGTGATTGCGATGACAGTCGAACAGACCATTGATCAGATGCAGGTTGCCCGGGCCGCAACTGCCCGCGCACACGGCGAGCTGGCCGGTGGATGCGGCATCGGCGCCCGCCGCGAACGCCGCGGACTCTTCGTGGCGCGTATGCATCCAGCGGATGCCGCCGACCTTGTCGAGCGCGTAGGCCAGGCCATTCAGGCTGTCGCCCGTCACGCCCCAGATGCGTTCGACGCCCGCTGCCGCGAGCGTTTGAGCCAGGTAAGCTGCAATGGTGTTTGCTGACATGTAAATCTCCGTTGACCAGTAGTGGCGAATGTTGCGGTTACTGCGGAGCCCATGAAAGCTGGGCGCCGTAGTAGCTACGCAACGTACTGGTACGACGGATGCCGCGTTTCGAAAAACGCACGCGCTGTGCGAAATGGCACGTACAGGTTCAGCGCGGGTCAGTGGCCCTGAGTTTCCAGAACCGCCTTGAGGCGTGTCAGGCCCACCAGGTACAGACTCCGATAATGGGCGGTGAGCGACTCGGCCTCGTTCGGGTCGTTTGGCTCGAAGCGGCTCGCCCATGTCACCGTGGTGTGATGCGCGTCGATCCTGCGCAACGACATCGACGCGGTGTAATCCGTCACGGGGTCCGGGCCTTCGAGGATCGTGTAAAGGTATTGCAGGTTCAGATCGCTGTGATCGAGCAGCCTTTCGACGATCGACGAACCATTCACCGCCTCGAGATGGCGAACCCGTCCGCCGTCCGACAGCCGCGACGCGCGAATGAGTTCGAGCCAGCCCGGCAATCCGTCGAAGTCGCCGACCACGGGCCACACGTTTTCCGCTGATACTGCAATGTCTATCGATACGCTAACGCTTGCCATATTCTTTCCTGTGAGCACTCGACGCGCGGCGTCGGTGCGTTGTCGCCAATCGCGGACCGTTCGTCAGTCGCTCGTGCCCGTGAGAGCCGGGTAATCCGTGAGCCCCTGAGCGCCGCCGCCAAACAGTGTTTCGCGATGATGCGTGGCAAGCTCGGCCCCGCTGTGCAGGCGCTGCGGCAGATCGGGATTCGCAACGAAAGGGCGGCCGAATGCAATGAGATCGGCCCAACCTGCGGCGATGGCTTCGCGAGCGCGATCCGCCGTGTATTTGCCCGCATAGATCAGCGTGCCCGAATAGGCTTGCCGGATGCGCTGCTTGAATTCGACGGGCATATGCGGCGCATCGTCCCAATCGGCTTCCGCGATATGGATATACGCAACGCCGATTTCACCGAGCAGCTTCGCGGCTGCGATGTAGGTCGTTTCGGGGTCTGCATCGACGCATCCGTTCAGCGTGGTGAGCGGCGCGAGCCGGATGCCGACGCGCTGCGCGTCGCCCGTGCCGTCGATCAGCGCGCGCGTGACTTCGTCCAGAAACCGCAGGCGATTCTCCAGCGAGCCGCCGTATTCATCCGTGCGATTGTTCGCTCCGGAGTCGATGAACTGATTGACCAGATAGCCGTTGGCCGCATGCAGCTCGACGCCATCGAAGCCTGCGAGCATCGCGTTGCGGGCCGCGTCCCGATACTGCCCGACCACTTCGGCGATTTCCGCCGTGCTCAGCGCGCGTGGGGCCGATGCCTGCACGAAGCCCGGCACGTTGCTGCCGTCGGCGCTTGCGATGAACACGTTGACGCCCTTCGCCTGAAGCGCGGATGACGACACCGGCTGTTCGCCGCCAAGCAGGCTCGTATGGCTCAACCGGCCGACATGCCACAGCTGCGCGAAGATGCGTCCGCTCGCTTCGTGGACAGCCGTCGTGACCTTGCGCCAGCCGTCGATCTGCGCCTGCGTGTGAATGCCGGGCGTCCACGCATAGCCCTTCGCGAGCGGCGAAATGTAGGTGCCTTCGCTGACGATCAGGCCGGCGCTTGCGCGTTGCGCGTAGTAGGCGGCCATCAGATCGTTGGCTTCGTCGCTGGGCTGGCTGGCGCGCGAGCGCGTCATCGGCGGCATCACGATCCGGTTAGGAAGGGTGAGGGCGCCGAGCGTGAGGGGTTCGAAAAGCGGGTCGTTCTTCATGATGCGATTCCTTGCGTCGCTCGCGGCATGTTCGCCGCGATCGTGGTTTCTCGTTAGTCCCAGACCGGCGCGAGACCGGCGGGGCTGACTTCGCGGCCATTGCGTTCGAGCGCGGCGATCTGCGCCATGTCGTCGGCCGACAGCGGGAGCTGTTGCGCGAGCAGGTTGCTGGCGAGGTTCTCGCGCTTCGTCGATGACGGAATCACCGAATAGCCCAGTTGCAGCGCCCAGGCGAGCGCGACTTGCGCCGGCGTGGCTTCGTGCCGTTTGGCGATCGCGCCGATAACGGGGTCCTTCAGCACCTTGCCGTAGGCGAGCGTCATGTACGACGTGACATGAATGTCTTGTTCGCCGAGGAATTCGACGAGCTTGCGGTTCTGCAGATACGGGCTCAGCTCGATCTGATTGGTCGCAATGTTGTCTTTGCCGACCAGCGCAATGGCCTGCTTCGTCAGCTCGATGTTGAAGTTCGAAATACCGATCTGGCGCGTGAGTCCTTGCGCCTTCGCATCCGCGAGTGCGCTCATGAATTCTTCGAGCGGCACGCCGTTGTCCGGCGCGGGCCAGTGAATCAGCGTCAGGTCGACCTGATCGGTACGCAGCTTCGTCAGGCTGTCTTTCAGGCTCGGAACGAGTTTGTTGCGCGAGTAGTTGTCGACCCAGATCTTCGTCGTCAGAAACAGTTCGTCGCGCGCGACGCCCGATGCGGCGATCACTTCGCCGACTTCCGCTTCATTGCCGTAGATCTGCGCGGTGTCGATGGTGCGATAGCCCAGTTCGAGGCCGTTGCGCACCGAATCGATGACAACCTGCCCTTGCAGCCGAAACGTGCCGAGACCGAATGCCGGAATGTGATTCATGGTGATACCCCCAGATTGATAGATTTGCCTGGCGATGAACAAGGTTCATTCTGCCCCGTTCGATTCGTTCGAAAAACTGCTTGAAACGGGAAAGAAACTTGATTTCTAGTCAAGAGTCAGACCTGACGTACCCCGTGCGGATTCGATTCGAATTCAATGAGTCACCGCGACGGCTTCGGCCGTGCGCCCGGCGAGTCCTGCGCGGCGGTCGAGGCGGCCGCTCCACGCCGTCAACCCGAACGCCAGCACGGTTACGGCAGCGGCGATCCACGGCGTGTGGCCCAGCCCCAGATGCGCGACGATCACGCCGCCCAGCGACGAGCCGCCCGCCACGCCAAGGTTGAACGCGGCGATGTTGAAGCCCGACGCGACATCCGTTGCTTGCGGCGCGAACTGCTGCGCCTGCTTGACGACATAGACCTGAAGGCCGGGCACGTTGCCGAACGCGACAGCACCCCACGCGAGCATGGTCAGCACGGCGAGCCACGCGTTGTGCGATGTGAACGTGAACACCAGCAGCACGGCAGCGAGCAGCAGGAATATCCGCTTCAGCGCCTTCACAGGTCCTTGCGCGTCGGCGAGCTTGCCGCCCCACACGTTGCCTGCCGCGACGGAAACGCCATACGCGACGAGCACCATGCTGACCTGCGACGGCGTGAATCCCGTGATCTGTTCGAGAATCGGCGCCATGAACGTGAACGCGATCAGCGAGCCACCATAACCGACGGCCGTCATCGCATACACGAGCAAGAGGCGCGGATGGACGATCACGCGAGCCTGCTGGCTGAGCGGAGCGGGCCGCTTGTGCGGCAGGTTGTTCGGCATGAAGAACAACGCGCCGAGCATCGCGACGAAGCCGAACAGCGCGACGACGAGAAACGTCGCGCGCCAGCCGAAATGCTGGCCGATGAACGTGCCAAGCGGAATGCCCGCGACGAACGCGACGGTCATGCCGCTGAACATCGTGGCGATGGCGCTGGCGGATTTCTCTTTCGGCACGAGCGTTGTCGCAATGATCGAGCCGACCGAGAAGAACACGCCGTGCGCGAGCCCCGTCAGAATGCGCGCCACGACAAGCGATTCATACGAAGGCGCGCGCCACGCGACCAGATTGCCGATCGTGAAGAGCGCCATTAGCGCGATCAGCAAGGTCTTGCGCGGCACGCGCCCTGTCAGCGCGGTCAACAGCGGCGCGCCGATGGCGACGCTCAACGCATAAAGACTGACGAGCAGACCCGCGGAGGGGAGCGTGACACCGAGATCGGCGGCGATCGTCGGGATGAGTCCAACGATGACGAACTCGGTCGTCCCGATTGCAAAGGCGCTGAGCGTCAGCGCGAAGAGGGCAAGTGGCATGGTCGTCTACCAGGAAGCATGATTGAAAGGCTTTAACGGATGGACGAAGTGTGCCGGCTTTACTTTTGCAGAAAAACTGGTCTATAAAGGAAACACTTTTGATTTCAGATCAAGTATGAAAGTTACTCTCGATGAACTGCAAACCTTCGCGGCCGTAGTCGACACGGGCTCGATCACGGCCGCTGCCGAGCAACTGGAGCAGACCGTGTCGGGTGCGAGCCGGACCTTGGGACGACTCGAGGAAAAGCTGCAAACCACGCTGCTGCGCCGGACCACACGGCGCCTCGAACTGACGGAAGAGGGCAAGGCCTTTCTGCAAAACGCGCGCGAGATCATCGATGCAGTCGAGAACGCCGAAGAGCAACTCGCCGCGCGCCGCGAGCGGCCTTCCGGACGGTTGCGCGTCGATGCGGCCACGCCGTTCATGCTGCATGTGATCGTGCCGCTCGTCGCGGGTTATCGCGCGCGCTATCCGCAGGTCGAACTGGAACTGAACAGCAACGAAGGCATCATCGATCTTCTCGAACGCCGCACCGACGTCGCGATCCGGATTGGACGGCTCAAAGATTCGACGCTGCATAGCCGGCCGGTGGGCAGCAGTCGCATACGGGTGCTGGCCACGCCCGAATACCTGAAGGCGTATGGTCATCCGAAACGCGTGGACGACCTCGCGAAGCACTCGCTGCTGGGATTTACGCAGCCCGAGTCGCTCAACGTCTGGCCGCTGGTCGGGCCGGACAATGAGCTGTATCGGATCGAGCCGGCCATCTCGTCGTCGAGCGGCGAAACGCTGCGGCAACTGGCGCTGGAGAGCGCGGGCATCGTTTGCCTGTCCGACTTCATGACGGGCCGCGACCGTCGCGAAGGCCGGCTCGTCCAGCTTTTTGCGCGGCAGACGCAGGATGTGCGGCAACCGATCAATGCCGTCTACTATCGCAACACGGCGATATCGGCGCGCATCGCTTCGTTCGTCGATTATCTGGCTGAGGCGGCGAAGACGACGGAGTTCGCGCGCTAGCCTTCCTGGGGTCCCTGCCCCCGCCCCTGCTTTAGCTCTCTGCAAAATCCCTTCTCGCTTCACTGTCTATTGTTGTCGTGCAGGCAACATGGTGAACGCGTCCGCGGTGCTTCTGGCGTTCGATCTCCAAACCTACAATCCGTCTCGACGATGGTCGCACGAGCAATGTCTCCAACGTCGATCAGGCGCATTCGCCAACGCTTTCCGCAAGCGTTTCTGCGCCTGTCGTCGACTTCGCAACTCTCTAAACGAAGGCAATATCATGTCGCAGAAGATCCTGATTGTGGGTGCTGGCTTTGCCGGCGTGTGGGGCGCGCTAGGCGCCGCTCGCGTGCTCGATGGCGCAGGTGTCAGAAGCAGCGACGTTGAAATCACGTTGATTTCGCCGAAGCCCGAACTGCAGATCCGCCCGCGGATGTACGAAGCGGAGCCGCAGACGATGGCTGCGCCGCTGCTGCCGCTGCTCGATGCCATTGGTGTGAAATATGTCGAAGGCAGCGTCGACGGCATTTCGGTTCAGGACAGGACCGTGAGCGTCGTGTCGGCCAACGGGCAAAAGCGCTCGCTCGCGTACGACCGCCTGCTGCTGACGAGCGGCAGCAAACTTAGCAGGCCGCCTGTTCCGGGTCTGGAGCACGCGTTCTCGGTGGATCGTATCGAGGACGCAGTGGAACTCGATAACCATCTCGACAAGCTGGCGAAGCTGCCGGCTTCACCGGCCCGTAATACGGTGGCTGTGGTTGGCTGCGGCTTCACGGGCATCGAAGTCGCAACGGAACTGCCGAAGCGGCTGCGCGAGAAGTTTGGCGCAGACGCGGCGATTCGCGTCGTGGTGATCGGCACGCAAGATGCAATCGGTCCGGATCTCGGACCGAATCCCCGCCCGTTCGTCGCCGAAGCCTTTGAATCGCTCGGCGTCGAGGCTGTGCTGGGATCGGGCGTGGTGTCCGTCGATGCTGGTGGCGTTCGCACGGCGTCGGGCCAACGCATCGAAGCGAGCACGGTGATCTGGGCGGGCGGCATGCGCGCGAGCCCGCTGGCCGCGCAGGTGTCGTCGAATCTCGACCCGCTCGGACGCGTCGAAGTGGCGCCGGATTTGCGCGTGCCCGAAGCGCCCAATGTATTCGTCGCGGGTGACGTCGCGAAAGCGTTGACCGACGACAGCGGCCGCTACGCGCTGATGTCCTGTCAGCACGCCATCGTGATGGGCCAATTCGGCGGACACAACGTCGCTGCGGATCTGATCGGCGTCCCGACGCTGACGTATCGCCAGCCGTTCTACGCCACGTGCGTCGATCTCGGCGAATGGGGTGCCGTCTATTCGGAAGGCTGGGACCGACAGATCAAGCTGACGCACGCCGAAGGGAAGGCGCGCAAGCAGATGATCAACACGCAGTGGATCTATCCGCCGGCGCCGAATCGCGCAGACGCATTGGCAGCGGGTAATCCGCAAGCGTCTTTCGGCTAAGCCGTTAGTGCCGCCCGAGCCGTAGTGGCGAGGGCGGCGAACGCATGTTGCACTTTCTGTCTTTTCATTGGAGCGCACCATGAGATCCAACGTTTTGTTGCTGGCAACGTTCTGCTTACCGGTGCTATTGGCGATCATGCCGGCGATGGCTGTCGCCGAGCCG
This sequence comes from Paraburkholderia sp. SIMBA_054, assembly GCF_046534875.1. Classification (NCBI taxonomy): domain Bacteria; kingdom Pseudomonadati; phylum Pseudomonadota; class Betaproteobacteria; order Burkholderiales; family Burkholderiaceae; genus Paraburkholderia; species Paraburkholderia sp. SIMBA_054. The sequence continues at coordinate 132,075 of NZ_JAWRXV010000018.1, forward strand.
TTCACGGTCAAGGTGGATGGCCTGACGCGTGGACAGTTCGTGAACGAGCAGGTGTACGGCGGATTTGGATGTCACGGCGATAACATTTCGCCGCATATCTCGTGGTCCCACGTTCCGCCCGCAGCGAAGAGCATTGTCGTGACGATTCATGATCCCGATGCGCCAACGGGCGGACTGGGCTGGACGCATTGGGAAGTCGTCAATATACCGGCGTCGGAATCATCGATCGAAAAGGGCGCTTCAGGCGATTCGAAATTGTTGCCGACAGGTGCAATGGAAACATTGACGGATTTCGGCGAGTCGAAATACGGCGGACCTTGCCCGCCTCAAGGTACATCACATCGATACATCGTCACAGCGTCGGCGTTGAGCGTGCCGAGTATCGAAGTGAAAGCGGCGTCAAGCCCGGCGCTCGTCGCTTATCAGATGCACGGAAAAGTAATCGCACAGGCGCGCTATGTTGCGAAATATCACCGGACGGCGCAATGAGCATGAGGCCATGAAATGGCGGATGGTCACGTCAACGACATTCCGCCATCCACATTCAGATTGATGCCGTTCACGAAGCTGCCTTCTGCGCTGACGAGAAAAAGCGCTGCGCGAGCGAGTTCTTCTGGCCGGCCGAGACGACCGAGCGGAATACTGTTCGCAACGGTTGCCTCGAATGCGGGCCGGTCGGCGGATTCAATGCCGAGCTTGGACAGGATCGGCGTGTCGACAGGACCGGGACTCATCACGTTGACCCGAATGCCGCGCGACTTGAATTCGAGCGTCCAACTGCGTGCGAATGCTTCGATGGCGGCTTTCGTGCCCGCATAGACCGCGTGTCCGTCGAATACTTTGGAACCTGCAATCGAACTCGTCAAAAGAATGGCACCACCATCGCGCATCTGTGGTGCGATTTTCTGTACGCCGAAGAACACGGCTTTCGTATTGGTGGCGAAATGCGCGTCGTACGATTCATTGCTGACGTTATCGGACGAAGCGATCGTGTTGATACCCGCGTTCGCGACATAAATGTCGGCTCCGCCAAACCGTTCGGCAACCAGGGATGCCACACGATCATGCGTCTTCGGGTCGGCCATGTCGCCCGTCAGTCCGATTGCGCGACCGCCGAGTTCTGCCGCTGCCGCATCGACGGCATCGGATCGACGCCCAACTATCACGACGCTGGCACCTTTCGCCACGAACAGCTTTGCCGTGGCTAAACCAATTCCACTGTTGCCGCCCGTCACGACAGCGACTTTATTTTCGAGCCGGTTCAATTCAATCTCCGTTGTTTCCGCCAGTCTGGCGTACCTCGCCAATCTAGCGTGACGCGTGAGTGCGCTCCAGTCCAACAGCGGCACTATCAGTTTTGCCAACCAGTCATCAATGTCAGTTGAAAGATTTAGTGGTCTGCCCGCGTTCGTGCGGTCCGTCGAAGCAGGCTCATTTACGGCCGCCGCGCGTTCGCTCGGAACGACACCGTCCGCGGTGTCGAAGAGCGTCGCGCGTCTGGAAAAGCGGCTCGGTGTCACGCTGTTTCAGCGTTCCACGCGAGCGTTTGTTCTCACGAGCGAAGGACAAACGTACTATGAGCGCATCGCACCGCTCATGCGCGGTCTCGACGAAGCGGATGAAGTTCTGGCAACGCCCGCGACAGCCGTCGGCACATTGCGCGTGAGTTTGCCAGGCGATCTCGGTCGGGCGCTGCTCGATCCGGTTACGCGGCAGTTGATGGCGCGTAATCCGGAACTGGCGCTGGAGGTGAGCGTAAGCGATCGCCATGTCGATGTTATCCGCGAGGGCTTCGATATCGCCATCAGGGTTGGACATGTGGTGGACAGCGGATTGTATGTGCTTCCGATGGTCAGTCTGCCGCTCGTGCTGGTGGCTTCTCCAGCCTATCTGCGGGCGGCTGGGACACCGCGAACCATTGACGATCTCGCCGTGCGTCGCCATGTGCGCTACCGGCTCAATGGACGCGTAATTCCCATCACCTTTGCCGACGGAACTACGCTCGCAATTGACGGATCATTCGACGCCGACAGCGGCGACGCACTGCGAATAGCCGCCGTGAACGGGCTGGGTATCGCGCAGATTCTGCGAACGACGGTGCAGCGCGATCTTGACGCAGGCCGCTTGCATGTCGTGTTGCCTGATGTGCTATTGAGTTCAGTGCCTGTGCAGGCTCTTCATGCTTTCGGCCGAAGCGTGCCTAATCGCGCGAGGATATTTATCGACTTCATTGCGGAACAGCTCGCCCTCTCCGCTTAGCGCAATTCATTTCCTTTCGTTGTCGATAAGACTACCGAAGTAGTCGAATCGTTTCGGGTCAATTCGACATCGCGTGTTGTCAACTCGCTGAAAACAAAGCGTTCTTATGCTGGCCCGATCCTTGTTATATGAAGTGGGTCGTGACAGCCTGCGCTACGGGCCCAACGACAAGAGAACTTAATCGACGAACGAAAAGGAAAGAACCATGTTTGAAGGATTTGAGAATCGCCTTGCTGTCGTGACGGGTGCAAGTGCCGGTATTGGTCTTGCGACGGTTGATCGTCTGCTGGCGAGCGGGGCTCGCGTGCTGGCGATGAGTCGCACGATGGGTGAACTGGATTCGTTGCAGTCCAGATATGGTGACACGCTCAAATGGGTAAAAGGGGATGTCACGCAAAGCGGCGATCTCGCGGCGCTTTCTGAACATGCCCGTCAGATGGGCTCGGTCGACTTTCTGGTCCCCAATGCGGGTATTGCTGAGCTGGCCAATGGCCTGGAAGTATCCGCCTTCGAGCGGCAATGGGCCGTGAACGGCGCTGGTGCGCTGAACACGTTGTCGATCATGAGAGAGCAGTTGGGAAAGTCCGCATCGGTCGTTTTCATCGGGACGTTTCTGTCACAGGTCACGTTTCCGGGACTCGCCGCATATATCGCCTCGAAGACCGCGCTCAAGGCACACGCAAGGACGCTCGCAGTCGAACTCGCAACTGACGGCACCAGAATCAATATCGTGTCGCCCGGTCCAACCGCGACGGCGATCTGGTCCAGCCTGGGATTGCCGCAAGCGCAGCTTTCCGCGGTTGCGGAGCGCGTCAATCAGCGTTTGCTTCCCGGTCGCTTCCTTGAACCCGCCGCCATTGCGGACGCGATCATGTTCCTGCTCTCGCCCGCGTCACGCGGTATCTATGGCCAGGATCTGATCGTCGATAACGGATATACGCTGCAGTAAGCAGACCGAGCGACTGCGTCGATTCGAGCTTAACGCAGCCGCTCATCACGCAGCTGTGCTCTGGCATGAATGACCAGTCGCCGGCATTCGGCTTCCGACTTGCCGATTACCGCTGCGACCTCTCGATAGTCCGCGCCAAAGATCTCGTGCAGCAGGAATGCCGCGCGTGCTTCGGGCGACAGGCGTTCGAGCAGCATCAGGAATGCGACTGATACGTCGTCGGCGCGTTCGCTCATTCCGTCTGGCATCGCGGGCGGGTCGCTCATGTCATGCCGCCGCGCGCAAGACAGCGGCCACCTGTTGTGCCGCCCGGTCGATCTCTTCCTCGTTGAAAGGCGCGAAACCCATCACGAGGCCAGGTTGATGGCGATGGCGCTGCGTGTATCTGCCCAACGGCGCCGCGTCGATGCCCGCTGCTCTCAGCTTTTGCACGGCTGTATGCTCGTCGACCGAAAGCAGCCGGCCAACGACGTCGAGGCCGGCAATGGCCGGCTGAACTTCGATCAGATCTTGCCAGTGCTTCTGTGCCGCGCGCTCGAACACATGGGCGCGGCGCGCATAGATTTTCCGCGTGCGGCGCACGTGCCGGTCGAAATGGCCTTCGCCAAGAAAGTCCGCAAGAACGGCTTGCGTCAAACCGCTCGCGCTCCGGACTGTGAGGGACGCCGCGCGAACGAAAGGTTCGACCAGACGCGGCGGCAGTACCGCATAGGCGAGCCGTAGCGACGGAAACATCAGCTTGCTGAATGTTCCCGCCAATACGACGTGCTGATCGGCACCGGGAAGACTCCGCAACGCCGGCAGCGGATGCGAGCGAAAGCAATACTCGCTGTCGTAGTCATCTTCGAAAATGATCGTGCCGTTCGCGGCGGCCCAGCGGAGCAGCGCGGCACGCCGTTCGTTCGACAATGGCACGCCGAGCGGCGCATGACGCGTCGGCGTCACATAGACGAGTGCGGCCGAAGGCGCGTCGCGTATGCCGTCGTGCACGCGCAGACCGTCTTGATCGACGGGAACATCGACCACGTGCGCGCCGCTCGCGTGCATGATCTGACGCGCGCCCACGTAGCCGGGGTCTTCCATCCACACGGTGTCGCCCGGCCCCGTCAGCAACCGCATGCAAAGGTCCAATGCGTGTTGCACGCTACCGATGACGACGATCTGTTCCAGTGGCACTCGCACGCCACGCGCAATGGCGAGGTGGTCGGCTATCGCCGCTCGCAGCGCCGGCAATCCGGCAGGACTCGTGTCATTGAGTGTGAGCAGACGCGAGGGCCGCAATTGCCGCACATGCAACTGTCGCCACAGATCGATGGGAAAGAGGCGTATATCGCCGCGGTGCGGGAAGAAAGGCTGCGGCAACGCGTTCGCGCCTGAGAGCGGAAATGGTGGATCGTTTTCCTTGAGCCGTTTAATCCAGGGCGCGTGCGATTCGCGCGCAAAGCCTGCATTTGCAGCAGTTGATGATGCAGGTATCGGTTTGGCAGGATGCCGTTGGTCCGGCAATACCGCGCTGACCCGTGTGCCGCTTCCCGTACGCGTTACCAGATAGCCCTCGGACAACAATTGCTCGTACGCGGCCGCAACCGTGCCTCTCGCGAGGTTGTATTGCTGCGCCAATGTACGGGTGCCCGGCAGCACGCTGTCGCCGGGCAGGCGGCCACTGACGATCGCCAGCCTCAACGCTTCGTAGAGCCAACGCTGCAAGCCTTCTTTGGGATCGGGTGTGCCCAAAGGCAGGGACCAAACGATGGTCGACCTTTCGCGTCTATTCGTACCCGCCAGGGCGTCACACCGATCGTTCATAACATTTGCAGAGTCTATAGCTGGAGCGTGTGGCAGTAGTGAGATTGCGTGTTATTGACGCTAATAAGTGCGGCAATACGCAAATAGGAAATCCATTCCCTCATAGCCAAGACGTTTCATGCGCGGACTTTGTGACATCGGAGAACGTGATAGAGAAAGTGGACCAGTTTGCGAATCGCAAACTGGCACATTACATGTATGCACTTTCATCGTACTGTCGCGACATCAATGGGCCGGTTCCGGTTAGAACAATCGCGACCGGCGAATCGCTCCACCGCTTTACACACTGATGGGATGATGAACGCTCGACGCCAGGCCCCAAACGATGCGGACTTTAGTGGCATCGTCGCTCCGCGGCCTCGCAAATTGCCGCGCCAGTCACGCGCTGCAAACACAATCGAAGCCGTGCTCGAGGCCGCCGTGCAGATCGTCACGGCGGACGGACCGCGAGCGCTGACGACGACCCGAGTCGCAAAGCGATCCGGCTTTGCAGTGGGGACGATTTACCAGTACTTCGCGAATAAGGACGAACTGATGGGCGCGATGGTGCGTCGTCACGTCGATCATGTCGTGTATTTTCTGGAGATCGCATGTCGCGATACGCACGGGGGACATCCTGAAGCAATGATTGACGCACTGGCGAATGCCTTCCTTGCCGCGAATGCCGTACGCACGCGTGAAGTTCACGCGATTCATGCCGTCTGGGCACAGATCGGGAAGGCTGCGTTGCTCTATGAGGGTTCTGCACGCCTGCATCAGGCAACGCTCGACATGATCTCAAGCATCGATGAGATACGCGCGGCACGGCAGGAAACGATCAGCCACGCACTGGCTTCCATTCTGATCGGAATGCTCCACGCACTCTTCGAAGGTGGCATGGACGAAGCATTGATGGCCGTCGTGAGGGAGCAACTTTCGAGGGTCCCTATCGTGGAAACGATTGACGGCCACGATAGATCGGCTAACTACTCAATGCCCCACGTCGCCAATGTTGTGACATGAATATCCCGCATACGCTCATCAGCATCGAAATGCCCAAAGTCATCCAGTCGATCACGGCTGTCGGATCGGCGATCCGCAGTATCACCAGAGAGAGCGGCGGGCACAGATACGATATCGAACCGAGAAGCCCCGGATCGCAGAATCTGGAGGCGTGATTCCATGCGACAAACGCTATCCCCAGCGGTCCCACGCCGATTGCCGCGATCCACGCAACATCGCGAGCGGACAGTTCGACAGACGGACCGGCCAGGGCGTGCACGGCAAGCGCAGCAAGGCCGCTTGCAGCGCAGAACCCGCCGACAGCCCACGCACTATGCGCTTCGAACCTTGGTGTGAGGAACGTATAGCCCGCCCAGACTACAGCGGCCGCAGCGGCGAAACCATATCCGATCGAATTGCGCGCTTCGAACGTGCCATTCGTCATGGGTTGCAGCACGAGCACCGCACAACCGATGAAGCCGATTGCGCAGCAAGTCAGTTCGGCAAAGCATCCTCTCTTGCGTCCGTTGCAGACACTCGACATGAGGACGAGCAGGAAAGGCCACGTGTAGTTGATCAGGTTGGCAACGGGAACCGACCCATACGTGAAAGATTTCAGCAAACAAAAGTGATAGAGGAAAAGGCAACCGGACCCGAAGATGAACGTGGACCATCTGACTCTCCATGCGCTGATATGCCGGAGCGTGACGAGACTTCCGGCTAGCAGTGCGAGCCCCGTGATCAGCAACGGAGGAAGATGTCGCAGTGGCATGCTCAGCGTTGCAAATGCCGACCAGAGAATGATCGCAGTGAACGCGGCGATATAAGGTCTCATTGTGCGCTCCTGTGCGACGTGCTCGTCGCAGTGTCGTCCACCGCGCACTGAAGGTTGAGCATTCTTATCTGCTCGAGCATGAAGTCGATAAAGAGCCGCATGCGAGACGGCATGTGCTGTTTGCTGAGATAGCACAGAAAATGGCTTCGATCGTCCGGTGCATATTGATCCATGCAGGAAATCAGTCTGCCCCTCGCAATGTGATCGCAGGCCTGGTAGCCGGCCACTTGCGCGATGCCCTGACCATCGAGGACTGCATTGAGTACGAGATCCGCGTCGTTGAAGGTCAGATGGGCGGATGGGGCGTGTTTGATCAGTTCGCCTGCCACCTTGAATTCCCATTCGTAGATTCTGCCGGACGAGAAACGGAAATTGATCGCACGATGCCGTGGCAGATCCTCGATTTTCATCGGCAATCCGTTCTCCAGTACGTACTCCGGAGAAGCGCAGAGAAGCATGTGCATGGGAATGATGCGGCGGGCAATGATCTGGCTGTCGTCCACCCGGCCATTCCTGAATGCGATGTCGATACCGTCGCTCGTAAAGTTGGCTGGGCTATCGCACAGCATCAGGTCGATCGAGACCTCAGGGTACAAGCCCCGAAACCGGCTCAACAGCGGCGCGACGACTTTTCTTCCGAATCCTACGGTCGAACTGATCCGCAATAGTCCACGCGGCGGCCCGCCGCGCAGATCGCGCATTCGCTCGATCGCGTTCAGGATGCCGTCGATACCCGGCTTGCACGATTCGTAAAAGATCTCCCCTTCAGCCGTCAGTCCGACGCTGCGAGTGGTACGTGAAAAGAGCTTGGTTCCGAGCTGCTGTTCCAGCTTCTGTATGTTCCGGCTAACGGATGATCGTCCAATGCCGAGACGATCTCCTGCCTTGGCGAAACTTTCTTCCTTCGCAACGGCGATGAAGGTCATGACGGCGGCGTAGCTTGTCGTGAATCCTGCTGACAGCGTGTCCATAACCTCTTCCGACGGGAAGCCTGAGTGATTGCGCATGGTCGATTCCATGAAGACGTTTTCCTCGCGAAGTCGATTCGACGCTGGTTTATAGTTGATTAAGCAGCGTTATAGGCAAAACACTATGGACTTATCGCAAGCGCTAACAGCCGCTAACAACAAATAGCAAACAAAAAGCGGCAGGATCGACGAACATTTGCGCTCGTTGATCCCCTAAGGAAAACGGGATGCGTGATCGGGCAAACCGAATAAGGAAGACCGCACAACAAGACGCGCGAGTGATCGCTTCATTTCTGCTGGCGCTCAATAACGCCGATGCCGGTGCTATGGCGGCGCTCTTCAGAGACGATGCGCTCGTCAATGATCAGCTTCGTGATTTTTGGGGACGCCCCGCAATCGAAGCCTGGATCGCCAGAGAAGTCATTGCCGATAACCTGAGAATCGAAGTTCTGCAGATGTCTCAGCACTATCGGGTGACGACGGTGGTTGGCGCCGTAACAGGTACATTCGATTCAAGAGGATTGCCAAATCCACTCATCGTCAATCTTCATTTTTCACTATTCAACGGACAAATTGCGCGGCTCTTCATGCTGCTCAACCGTCAGGTCGATACATTCCCCGACGTGCGGTGTCGTACCCTCAAAGCAATATAGCGCGCGTACCGAATCAGTCCCGTTACGAGTGCCTGAATGTCAAAGTTTCAGTTTCTCGTGTTTAGTGATTTGAAAGATTCGGTTTAGCGTATCGCTCAGATAGAATCGGTGGAAACCACGACTTCGAGCGAGACGATACTTGTTTGCCAGCTTATCGAAATTTGGAACGACGGCATCGCATTCAGTTACGACGAACTTTTCGTTCGGGCCGTTTTTCCTGTTTCCGGATAAACGATTGCTTGTTTGTCATGGCAAGCAGGTCAAGCTGGGTAGTCGCGCGCTCGACATTCTGATTGCGCTCGTGCGTCGTGCCGGAAGCGTCATCAGCGCGCGCGATCTTCTCGCAGAAGTATGGCGCGATACGGTCGTCGAAGAAGGGAGCCTTCGCTTTCATCTCGTCGCACTGCGTAAAGCGTTTGCCGATGGCGATCCGGGTGTCACATATGTGATGAATGTGCCCGGAAGGGGTTATACGTTTGTCGCGACCGTGACGCCGTGTGACGGGATTCAGTCCGGCGTCGAACTCAAGACCACGCGGCCGGCGGCCCGCGGTCAATTGCGGTTCGTGCATTCGGGCGCCGCCATAGTTGGCCGGGAACGCGAAATAGAGCATATCGCCCAGCAACTCGAGGAACACAGGTTCGTCAGTATTGTCGGCGCGGGCGGAATGGGTAAGACGACAGTCGCGAATGCGGTGATCGACAGGTTGAGCGACTGTTTCGACGGCAAGATCGTCTCCGTCGATCTCTCAGTGATTCAGGATTCGGAGCTGGTTTCGTCGACGCTGGTGGCCGCCTTGCGTGAAGGGCAGGAAGCAGCCGCGTCCATCAGCGAAGTATGTGCGTCGATTGGCCATACCCGAATGCTCGTCTTTCTCGACTGTTGCGAGCATCTGATAGACGGTGTCGCTCAGGCCGCGGAAGTTCTCTATCGAAACGCGAGCGGCATTTATATTCTCGTGACGTCGCGGGAAATCGTGAATGTCGATGGTGAATTCGTGTTCCGCCTTCCGCCGCTCGACGCGCCGCCGCCGGGCGAGCTGCTCAAAGCACACGATGCGCAGCGCTATTCGGCAATCCGATTGTTCGTCGAGCGCGTCGTGCAGGCCGGCTGCCGTTTCGAACTGACCGACGATAACGCGCAGTCGGTGGGCCGGCTCTGCCGGGCGCTCGATGGCATTCCATTGGCGATTGAACTCGCCGCGCGACAAATGCCGACTTTCGGTCTTGTCGGGATTCTGGAACTGGTGGACAAGAAGAGCCGGCTCATGTGGCATGGACGTCGCACAGCCGTGTCGAGGCATCAGACGCTCGGCGCGACGCTCGACTGGAGCTACGGGCTGCTGACCGGGCTGGAGCAGGTATGTCTGCGAAGGCTGGCGGTTTTTGTCGGCTGCTTCGCGCTCGATGCGGCTGTGGCCGTGATCGGCGCGGAGGACATCGATCGCGCTGATGTGCTGAGAACCATCAACCAACTGTCGAACAAGTCGCTTCTGGATGTGAGGCCAGACGAGAGCGCAGTTCGCTACTTTCTGCTCGATACGACCCGCTCATATGCACGTGTGAAACTGGAAGAGGCAGGCGAGCTGGATCAGCTCTGCGCGCGCCATGCGTCATATTATGCGGCGGCGTGGCCCGCCGACGGCTTGACGGAACATGAAGGGGACAACTGGCTCGCCGATCTGGGCAATCTGCGCGCGGTGCTGGAGTGGACGCTCGTACGTGAGCAGGACGTCGTTCAAGGTTGCAGGCTGGTCGATTCATACGCGAAACTGCTGCTGCGAAAGTCGATGCTCAGCGAGACCAGAAAATGGACCGAAATCGCATTGTCGAAACTGGACGACGGCGAACGAGGGAGCCTGACGGAACTCGATCTCATTGCGGCCTATGGCAATGCATTGCTGTTCACGGGCAGCGAAAGCAAAGAGGTTGGGCGGACGTACGAGCGCGCTCTTTCCATTGCATTGTCGCTAGGCGACTCGGTTCGACATGACAGACTGCTGTGCGGACTCATCATGCACCTCTATCGAACCAGCAATTTCGAGGGCGCCTATATGTTCGCGAGCGAAGCCGCGCAATGGATCATTGCGTGTGGACGCGACGCTTCGACGGTTCATTCGATGCTTGGCGTCGCGTTGCATATGAAGGGGGAGATCGCGTCGTCGTCCGGTCTCTGGGAGCCTGTGATTCTGTCGGCCAAGATGAACGGGGTGGATGCAATGCAGCCGGCGGAATTCGGCATCAATCCCTACCTGCGTGCATTGAGCGGAAACGCGAGAAATCTTTGGCTGACGGGTCAGGCTTCGGAGGCAGAGCGCGTCGCCAATGACGCCATTGAAAGCGCACGCTTGCTGTCCCATCCGGCCACTCAGTGTGTGACGCTGCTATGGGCCGGAGAAGTTTTCGCGTGGGCAGCGAACTGGTCGAGACTGAACGAAATAACGGATGAACTCGATACCATCGTCAAGGTGAATGGATTCACGCCATTCCGTTACGTGGTGCTAGGGCTTCGTGGTCAGCTCTCGTATGCCGAGGGCCGAATAGAGGAAAGTATTTCGCTGCTGGAGAGCTGCCTCGATGGTATGACGAAGTGCCAGTACACGATGTCGGCGTCGATGTTCAGGAATTCGCTGGCAATGGCGCTATGCGCAAGCACCGATACCACGCGCGCGATTCTGGTCTGCGAGGAAGCGATCAAGGCAATCGAGCTGAACGGCGACGAGTTGTACCTTCCGCGGCTGCTCATGACCAAGGCTCATGCTCTTTGTCTTGAAGAAGATCACGACGCAAGCACTGCTTGCTTGCGCCGTGCGTTTCTTTTGGCGAGGAAGCAAGGTGCGACCGTCTACGAGTCGCAAATCAGGCAATGCGGTTCATATGATGTGTGAGCTGACGATAAGCGGCGTTCGTTTCGACGCACTTGCTTGCTGGCCACTGAAGGGAGCCGGCGCGCGAACCACCGGCATGAGACGAAGAGTGCTGGCGTGAAGGCAACGAACGCAACTTGCCATCCAAAGTCGAGAACCCTGCTGAATAGCACGTCGATATGTGTCGCAAGCTGCGCGCCGAGGAGAAGACCCACGCAAGCCCATATGCTAATGCTGATGCAATCGTGAAGCAGAAACGAGCGTGTTCTTATCGCCATGGCCCCGCAAAGAGGCACGGCAACGAGCGACAAACCCGGCACGAAGCGGGTGATGACTAGCACGCGCGCACCCCAGCGAGCAAAGTATCGCTCGACCGTCGTGATACTGCCTTGCGTCGACGGCGACAGTTCGATCACCCGTCGGAAAGTGCGTTTTCCATAGCGTCGGCCGACAAGAAACCAGGCCAGGTCACCAATGATGCCGCCGGCGACGGCGGCGCCGAGCAGCGCGCCAAAGTGCAGCAGGGTATGCGAAAGGTCGTGCTGGGCGAGCGCGATGCTCGCCGCAATCGTCATCAACGTCGTGATGGACGGAAAGGGCAGGCCGAGCGACGACGCGAGTACATTGAAGAAGACGACCAACGCGCCATACCGCGAAAGCAGTTCATGTGACAACATCTTGCTCTCCTGTAATCGACCTTGCCGTGCCCAACGACAGAGGCGAGAAGCTGCGGCGTGCACTCGATCTGTGTCATTCCTCGGACGCGGATGAAAGAAGATACGCGTTCGATGTCCGCATGAAATTGCCCAACGCGACAGGGCATAACGAGCAGTTTTTCGTCCACGCGAAGCCTGCAATGACGTCGGGCCGTGCGTTCGATTTGCCGTGATTTGCCTCGGGTTCGACGGACACGTGCTCTGGCGGGCGGAACATCTGCCGTGTGAGTGTGCGTTTGTCACGCGTCATGTCTTCAACTGCATCCTTGCTAGCGATAGCAATCGTGTTCATTTCTTTTGTTCTGGTTCGATAGCGGCTTAAGCGTTCGAGCGGGCTAGAAACTGGTCTCTATCGTAGGGATATCCGCCGCCTTGCAGAAGACCGGCAACGGCGGTTTCCATGTTGCCGGGAGGACAACAATCGAGGGTCGTTCGCCTCTGCCATCAGGCACGAAGTGTGACTGCAGATAAAAAGGGCAAGCACGGCAGTGCTTGCCCTTACTGGTCGCCTTTCGGCCGGGTTTAGCTCTGGATGAACGCCAGAAGATCCCCGTTGAATTTGTCCCTGTGCGTGTCCGTCAAACCGTGCGGCGCGCCAGGATAGACAATCAGCTTCGAGTTCCGGATCAGCTTCGCGGACGCACGCCCTGCTGCATCGATGGGTACGATCTGGTCGTCGTCGCCATGGACGATCAGCGTGGGAACGTCGATCTTCTTCAGGTCTTCGGTAAAGTCCGTTTGCGCAAACGCGGCGATCGAATCGTAGGTATTCTTGTGGCCGCCTTGCATGCCCTGCATCCACCACGAATCGATCAGACCCTGCGACGGCTTGGCGCCCGGACGATTGAAGCCGTAGAACGGACCCGCCGGCACGTCCTTGTAGAACTGCGAGCGGTTCGCCAGTTGGGCTGCGCGCAGACCATCGAATACGTCGATTGGCAATCCACCAGGATTCGCAGGCGTTTTCAGCATCAACGGCGGCACAGCGGAAACGAGCACGACTTTGGACACACGCTTCGTGCCATGCCGGCCGAGATAGCGTGCCACTTCTCCGCCGCCCGTAGAAAAGCCCACCAGAATGGCATCCTGCAGACCGAGCGTCTCGAACACGGTGGCGAGGTCGTCCGCATAGGTGTCCATGTCGTTGCCGTTCCAGGGCTGGCTCGAACGGCCATGTCCGCGACGATCGTGCGCGACGGCGCGATAACCGTGCGACGCCACGAACATCATTTGCGACTCCCAGCTATCGGAGCTGAGCGGCCAGCCATGACAGAACACGACGGGGCGGCCGGCGCCCCAATCCTTGTAGTACAGCTGCGTGCCGTCTTTCGTTGTGATGTAGCTCGCCGAATGTTGACCGTGAGGCTTCGACGCGCCCGACGACGCACCCGGCTGCGCTGCCTGCAGCGTGCCCGGAATCAGCGATGCCGCGATGCCGCCAGCGGCTGCGGCACTGCCGATCAGAATGTTTCTGCGCGCGGGATTCTGCTTCTGGTTACTGTTTTTCGACATAGTCATTGCCCTTGTTTTAATGCCTTGCTCTAAATGCACTACCCATTCGACCTATAGCTCGTCGGTGCCCCTAGCGTGTCAGCCCGAATCATGTCGAACGCGTTTCTCGGCAGCACGCCGGCTCGCTGTAACGGCCGGAACACCGGGTCGCCGCGACGGACGGGGACACCCGTCAGACCGCAAATGCCTGAAGTGCGCGCAAAGCCTGCGCGCCATGTCTGATCTTCGAACCTGCCCAGCGTCGAATCGCTCCACGTAACCAGAATCGTGCAGGTGGTCTGCCACTCGATGCGGCGGATCGACGAAGCATTGGCCATCGCGGTGATCATCGGACTGCAGCGTTCGCGCGGCGCGCGCCCTGCGGACGCGGGATTTTGCTGCGCGGCGAACCGGCCGCGACCGTGCAACCCGCTGACAATCTGGAACCATGGATCGATTCTGTTCATTTCCAACCTCTCTACGATGTGGCGAACTGCGTCACGACTCGCTCGTCTCGCCAGCCACGACGAGCGCGACGACATTCACGATGCCTTGCCTTGCCATCTTCGTGTACGGGCAAAACCGCTCGGTTTTGCGAACCAGCTCTTCGGCGACGGCGCGATCGACGCCCGGCAAATGGACGCGCGTATGCGCGCTCAGCACGAACAGACCATCGATCGGGTCCCGGCCGAAGTCGACGGTGACATCGACTGACGCGTCGTGAATGCGAACCGCAGAGCGGGCCGCCAACAGACTGAGTGCGCCGTGAAAACAGGCTGCATACCCCGCGGCGAACAGCTGCTCCGGATTGGTTCCTCCACCGGGTCCGCCGAGCGCTTTGGGCATGCGTAGTTCGACGGCGAGTTGCCCGTCGTCCGAGCGCGCGATACCCGACGCGCGTCCATGACTCGCGCCGCCGCCCGTGACGGTGACCGTGGTCGAATACAGGATCTGAGGCTCATGTCCGGAGTACTTGTCGAGTAGCGTCAATGGCGGTGGGCGTAGCGTTGTCATTCGTTTCGGTGAGTAGTGGCGGCTTTTTTCGTTGCATCGGAGCGCGATTCGACGCGTGTTCTTTCTGCGCAGGGTGAATCGTAGGGGGAAGCAACGGCGCGCAGAAGACTCGCGGAGGGGAGCATGGTGTTGCATCCGGAACATCAATCCAGACGGTCTCGAATTTGGGGCCGTGATGAGTTGAACCCGCTAACTCGGGCATTCACCCGTACAGAGTGTCGCTTCGTGAAAAAATTGATTACTTAGGTAATTCGGAAAGCGAACTATTTAGAGTGAATCGGGCATGTCGGAGAAATGCCTCAACAAGGAGAACTACGCCGCTAACCCGCCTGCAATTCGAACGAGCGAATCAGTTCCGCAACCAGCCGTTCAGCTTCGTCGCGATCGCGAACGTTCGTGAATCCCATCAACAGGCCGCGCCGTCCGGGCGCGCCGTTGCGCCATGTCGTGAGTGCATGCACGGCGAAACCCGCGTTGCGGGCGCGACTGGCCAGCACGACATCGTCGAGATCGTCGCGTACGTCGACGAGAAGATGCATGCCGCCGTCCTGCAAATGAACGACGAAACCTTCGGCAGCGTAAGGCGCGAGCGCTTCGGCCAGCAGCGCGCGCCGTCGGGCGTAGAGCGTTCGCATTCGCTTGATATGCCGGGAGAAGTGGCCTTCGCTGATGAACTCGGCGACAGCCGCTTGCAGCAGTTCGGGGCAACCACCATGCGCGGTACGCCTGCACGCCAGTTCGAACTGCGGAACGAGGCTTTGCGCGACGACCACATATGAAAGCCGCAGCCCCGGAAACAACACCTTGCTCAGCGTGCCGCAATAGATCACCCGGCCGCCCGAGTCCATGCTTTTCAGCGCGGGCAATGGATGCCCGCGATACCGGTACTCGCCGTCGTAGTCATCCTCGACGATCCACGCGTCACGCTCGCCCGCCCAATCGAGAAGTTCGACGCGACGCTGTAACGGCAACGCGACGCCCGTCGGACTCTGATGCGACGGCGTGACGACGGCAAGCCGCGCGTTCGGGAAATGCGCGCGTCCAAAGGCGACGTCGATGCCGTGTTGATCCACGGATACATCGCAGACCGGCAGGCCGAGCCGTTTCAGCGTTTGCGCGGTGGGCGGATAGCCCGGATGCTCGACCCAGGCGCTTTCGCGTGCAAGGCCGAGTGCGTCGACGGTCAACGCGAGGCTCGCGGTATAGGCGGGCACGATGAAGACCTGGCCCGCATCCGCGTCGATGCCGCGCGAGCGGTGCAGATAGGCCGCCAGCGCCTCGCGCAATGGCGTATAGCCGGCGGGTGCGGGTTTGGTGAGCGATCCCGCCTTGCGAATCTGCCGCGCCATCAGTCCCGCCCAGAGCTTCCTCGGGAATTCGTCGAGCGCGGGCAGCCCCATCTGAAACGGTGCGGGACTGCCGCCATCCACTTCGATGATGTTGTCGGGTGCGCCCTCTGCCGGCAGCGGGGGGGCGACGGCAGCCGCTTGCTTCGCGCGAGCGGGTTGCGCCGGGGCCGTGTGTTCCGAAACGAATGTCCCTGCCGGACCACGGGCAACGAGGTAGCCCTCTCCGAGCAGGCGGTCGTAGGCGACCTGCACGGTGCCGCGAGCCACGCCCAGTTCAGTCGCCAACGCCCGCAAGGACGACACCTTCTGGCCGGGGTTGAGTTGTCCCTGTTCGATCATCGCGCGAAACCGCGCATAGATCTGCTCATGGATGGGTGGAGCGCCGGGTTTCGCCCGGGCCGTTGGCTGTGTCATGGCCTGGTCTGAAGCAGGAAAAATGGCCCTGTTGGCTAGGTCATCGAACGACGACACTGAAGCCTACACCAACCCCTCTCGATCGGCATCATGACTGACACACTGACCCTCCGACATGCCGAAACAGATGCCGATGTGATGGCCTGTTTCGACGTCATGCACCAACTGCGTCCCCAATTGAATTCGCCCGAGGACTTCCTCGCTCGCGTCGCGCTGCAACGCGCCCAGGGTTATCGCCTGCTAGGCGTTTGGGAAAACGGCAAAGCCGTCGCGCTGGCCGGCTACCGCCGCATCGACAACCTGATTCACGGCCGCTTCATCTACGTCGACGATCTGATCACGGACGAGGCGGGACGCGGGCATGGTCATGGCGAACGCCTGCTCGCCGAACTGGGCACGCTGGGCCGCGCGGAAGACTGCCAGCGTCTCGTGCTCGATACGGCGCTCGCCAACGCGCTTGCGCAACGCTTCTATTTCCGCTGCGGCCTGCTTGCCCGCGGCCTTCACTTCAGCATGGAGCTGGCATGAACAGCCTCAAGGTGTTGCTGCTTGATTGCAGCCCCCGGCGCGACAACTCGACGAGCCGGCACTTCACCCGTCATTTGCTGCCTGCCATGGCCGAGCGTCTGGGGCGGGACATTCAGATCACGCGGCGCGATCTTGGCGCGCAGCCGCTGCCGCCCATCACGGAAGCGCACGCGGAATCGCTCGTGCTGCCCGGTGACGTTGCGAAAGAGCGGTTCGGCGAGGCACTCGCTGTATCGGACGAACTGATTCGTGAACTGGATCAGGCGGACATGCTCTGGATCTCGACGCCCGTGCACAACTTCACGGTGCCTGCCGTGCTCAAGAACTGGATCGATCACGTGGTGCGTATCGACGTGACGTTTGCCGCGGGCCCGAACGGCAAGGTCGGCTTGTTGCGCGACCGTCCGACCTTCGTTGCCGTGACCGCCGGCGGCGCGATGTTCCGCGAGCCTGCCTATCAGCCGGACTTCTTTCGACCGTATCTGTCCGCCGTGCTGGGCGTGATCGGACTCAAGGACGTCACGTTCATGCATGCGGCTGGCCTCGTATCGACGGACGAGCCGCTTGCGCTCGTCGAGGCAAAGGCCGAGCAGTGGCTGCGCGACAACCCGCAGCGCCACGCGTCATCCGAATCCAACACGTCTTCCATTGCTTAACCATTACTTTCCGGAGCTCTTCATGAATGCACCTCGTCTCGCGTGGACCACGCTCGCACCCGTCCAATTCAAGTCGCTGTATGCCGTCAGCCAGTCGCTGGCCGAGTCGTCGCTTGGCAGCAAGCTGATCGAACTCGTGCAGACGCGCGTGTCGCAAATCAACGGCTGTGCCTACTGTCTCGACATGCATGCGCGCGAACTGCGCAAGGGCGGCGAATCGTGGCAGCGTCTGAACGTGCTGTCGGCGTGGCGCGAGACCCACTTCTTTACCGCCAAAGAGCAGTCCGCGCTGGCGTGGGCCGAATCCTTGACATGCCTTCCTGATGGCCATGCGGACCGTGAAGTCGAATATCAGGCATTGCGCGAGCACTTTAACGACGGGGAAATCGTCGAATTGACGTGGGCTGTGGCCGTCATCAACGCGTGGAATCGTATGGCTATTGGCATGCATCAGCCTGTCGATGCAAACCCGATCGACTGACAGGGCGAGAATCAAGGCATGGCGAGGCATAGCGATGCGAAGCGGCGAGCGTGACATGCATTCAAACGCAGTACGCCGCCTTACAAATTGATTTTCTATTTTGCTGAAGAACGTCTATGTTTTTATGGTGCGTTTTCTTTACGCGCGCGGGGCTTACCGGCCCCCTGACGATTCTTCAGGTGCATCTGCCACCTCGAACGCCACCCGCGGTGTTTGCCGCGTCCCGTTTTCCATAAACCAGGCAGCAGGCCAGGCGCGCAGCCGTGCAACGGCTCGTTCCGGCCGCGAGGGGACTCGCGAGCAGTGCCTGTCGAGCACAGCTTGTCGCTGCGCCGGCTTTTGCGAAGCCAACGCAGCGGCAGGTTCCAAAACCTGCTGTCGTATTGAAGGAGTCAAATCATGAACACACGAATCATCCTTTCGGCAGCGTGCGCCGTTGCGCTCTCTCTGACGAGCGTGGCGCATGCTCAGGGCACGCCGGCTCAAAAAAATGCGCAACCGGCTGCAACCACGTCCACGTCCAGCACCACCGAGTACGGCGGCGTATCCGGAACCACCATGGCGATGGGCAATCCAGCTCACTCAGCATGGGCACCGCCCGCCAGCTGCGGCCATCTGGCCCGGTGCAACCCGAATTCGGGCCACTGAACCAGCGGCTGCGTTCGAACGGTTGAACGTTCTACAACGATCGACGATGGAGAGTGACTCATGAAGATCGTTATCATCGGCGGCACGGGCCTGATCGGCTCGAAGACGGCCGCTATCCTGCGTCAGGCTGATCACGATGTCGTCGCCGCTTCGCCCAGAAGCGGCGTCAACACCATCACGGGCGAAGGGCTCAAAGCGTGCCTGACAGGCGCGCAGGTGGTCATCGACCTGTCCAATTCGCCCTCGTTCGAAGACAAGGCGGTGCTGGAATTTTTCGAAACCTCCGCCCGCAACCTTCGCACGGCCGAGGCGGAGGCGGGCGTCCGGCACCATGTCGCGCTGTCCATCGTCGGAACCGATCGCACGCCCGAGAACGGCTACTTTCGCGCGAAGGTCGCGCAGGAGAAGCTGGTCGAGTCTTCCGGCGTTCCCTACACGATCGTCCGCTCGACCCAGTTCTTCGAATTCCTTGGCGGCATCGCCGATTCAGGCGTGCAAGACAATGCAGTCCGGCTCTCGCCAGGCATGTTCCAGCCCATCGCGGCCGATGACGTCGCCGCAATCGTCGCCGATGTTGCTCTTGCCGCGCCGCGCAACGGCATCATCGATATTGCCGGACCGGAGCGCGCGCCGTTCGACGAAATCATCGCCCGCTATCTGAAAGCGGTCGGCGATCCGCGCGAAGTCGTGCGGGACCCGGAGGCCCGTTACTTCGGCGGCCTGGTCGGAGATCTTTCGCTCGTGCCGCTCGGCGAAGCGCGCCTTGGCAAGATCGGTTTCGACGAATGGTTTCGCCGCTCGCAGAGCAAAGCCTGATTGCACATCCTCCAAACTAACAACAGGTGTGACATGAAACGTATCCTTTGTTCGCTGCTCATCGCGAGCTTGCCATTCGGCAGCGTGCTTGCGCAGACGCCAAAAGAAAAGAGCGCCAAGGTGACGCTCGTCTATCAGCACGAACTGCCGAACGTTCCAGGCAAGAGCATCAAGGGCGTGCTGGTCGAGTATGGTCCGGGCGGCTATTCGGCCGGTCATACGCACGCGAAGTCCGCGTTCATCTATGCGACCGTGCTCGAGGGTGCGATCCGCAGTCAGGTCAATGACGGACCCGTGACGGTCTACAAGGCCGGGCAGAACTTTTCCGAACTGCCCGGCGACCGTCACGGCGTCAGTGCGAATGCGAGCAAGACGAAGCCGGCGAAGCTACTCGCCGTCTTCGTGGTGGATACGAACGAGACGGAACTGACGACGCCATTCGGGAATTGAGCTCAAGGCTCAACGGGTTCGTCTGCCGAGTTCGTCGGCGCGCCGGCAGACGGCCTGCATCAGCACGGTCGCGCTGCGCGACGGCGGGGAGAACTTCGAATAGACGAACGTCGATACCATCTCAAGATCCTCGACGAGCGGACGCACGATGCAGTCGACATCGCCCGCCGCGAACTCGTCGACGATCGCCAGTCCCAGTCCGCCGCGCACGAGTGCGAGCGCCTGATCGGCGCGCGTGACGTCGACCACGGATGTCAGTTCGACATTGGCCTGCTGGCATGCGCGCACGATGATCGTGCCGAACGGGATGTCGCGCCGGAAAAGAATCATCGGCTCTTGCTCCAGGTCCGCGAGCGCGATCCGTTCGCGGGCGGCGAGCGGGTGGCCCGGCGGTAACGCGCACACCATTCGACCGCGCATGAACGGCACGGCTTCCAGATGCTCATGCTCGATTGGCAGCGACGTGATCGCGACGTCGACGGTTTTACTCAGCACTTCGAGCGGCAAGTCGGCCATCAGCGTGGTATGCCAGTCGACGCTGAGCCCTGGCAACTGCCGCTTCAGCTCGACGATGGCGGGCGCGACCACGCCGGGCGCAAGCGAAGGACTGCACGCGACGCGCAGCAGGCTGGCCGGGCCAAGCGCGAGCGCCCGCGCGAACTCATCGACACGCAGCGCCGATTGATAGACCTGCTCGACCTCGCGATACAGCGCCTGCGCTTCGGCCGTCGGAATGAGCCGGCCCTTTGCGCGCTCGAAGAGCCGAAGTCCTAGCGTCGTCTCGGTGTGCGCGACCAGTTTGCTGACGGCGGGCTGCGAGACATACAGCATCTTCGCGGCCGCGTTGATCGAACCCGTCAGCATCACCGCGCGGAACACTTCCATCTGTCGCAGCTTGAAACGCATCGTTCTTCCATGTCCCGTGCAGGGATTAACCAAAGGTTATAGGGTAGCCTAAACACGGCATACGACAGCGGCACGGCAACCCACTAGTATTGCCGTGCCGCGTTTTGCGCTGCTGCGCGCAGCAAACATGACGGCCTGCATGGGGAACCTGAGATGAGCGTATTCGACGAAGACAAGATCGACTGCCACTGCCATATCTTCGATCCCGTTCGTTTTCCGTACCGGGACGACACCGCGTATCGGCCTGCACAGCAGGAGATCGGCACGGCCGCGCAATTCGTTCACGTGATGGACGCATACGGCGTGCGGCATGCGCTGCTGGTCGGCCCGACGAGCGGCTACCGGACCGATAACCGTTGCCTGCTCGACGCATTGGAGACTTACGAAGAACGCTTCCGCGGTATCGCAGTGGTCGATAACGATATCGGCCGAGGCGAGCTTGTCGCGCTGCGTCGCGCGGGCGTGGTTGGCGTCGCATTCAATCCGGCGATGGAAGGCGTCGAACTCGTACGCGATGCAGGTGCGCTGTTTGCACTGCTGGCCGATCTCGGGATGTTTGCGCAGATTCAGGTGTGCGGCGATCAACTGGTCGCGCTCGCGCCGTGGCTCGCGCAGCAGGAAGCGCAACTCCTGATTGACCACGGTGGTCGGCCCGACATCGAAGCGGGCGTCGCTCAACCAGGCTTTCAGGCGCTGCTGCGGCTCGCGGATTCCGCGCGCGCGAGCGTCAAGCTGTCCGGCTGGCAAAAGTACTCGCGCGACGCGTATCCGTATGAGGACGCATGGCCCTACGCGCACGCGCTGCTTGGCGCCTTTGGCCCGCAACGCTGCGTGTGGGGTTCCGACTGGCCGTTCCTGCGCGCGCCGGAGCGGCTCGACTATGGGCCGCTGCTGACACTGTTCGAGCAGATCGTTCCCGACGCGGAAACCCGGCATCAGATTCAGTGGGAAACGCCGCGACGCCTGTTCGGTTTCGACGCTCAACGATCTTGACACCCATATCAATGAAGGAGAAACAACGCTTGGAACACATCGTCAACCGGCACGGCCTCGACATGCCGAAGCTCGGCCTCGGCACCTGGCCGATGGTCGGCGAAGACTGCACGCGCGCCGTCGTTCAGGCTCTCGAACTCGGTTATCGGCATATCGACACGGCAGCGGGCTATCAGAACGAGGATGCCGTCGGCGCCGCGCTCGCTGCGTCGCCGGTGCCGCGCGAGCAGATCCACGTGACCAGCAAGGTCTGGTGGGATCAGCTCGAACCGCAGGCGCTGCGCGTGTCATGCGAGCGTTCGTTGCGTGATCTGCGCAGCGAGTACGTGGATCTGTTTCTGATTCACTGGCCCACGCAGGACATGGACCTGCGCCGCTCGATCGATGCCCTCGTCGCGCTGAAGGAGCGCGGGCTTGCGCGGGCGATCGGTGTCGCTAACTTCCCGTTGCCGCTGTTGCGTGAGGCGGTCGAGACGATCGGTGCGCCGCTCGCGGCGATACAGGTCGAGTATCACGTGACGCTCGGGCAGTCGAAGCTGCTGGATTTCGCGCGGCAGCATGAGATGGCGCTGACGGCGTATAGTCCGCTTGCGCGCAATCGTGTGTCGGAGATTCCTGCGATCGTTGATATTGCGCGCAAGCATTGCGTGCTGCCGACGCAGATCGCGTTGGGGTGGCTGCTCGAGCAGGCGAATGTTGCTGCTGTGCCGAAGGCGGGCGGGGCGGCGAATCAGGCGTCGAACTTGGCGTCGCTTGATGTGCGACTTGACGATGAAGACCGCGCGGTCATTGCTGCGTTGCCGAAGGGTGAGCGGCTCGTGAGTCCTGCGTTTGCGCCGCAGTGGGATGAGGTGGTGTGATTTTTTGCTGCGCAAGCGGTTTGGTTTTGGTTTGCCTTTGCGCTGGCATCCGCGTATTGCCTTCGTGGCGCGGACGGTTTGGTTTGCTTGTGTTTTTGCTGGCATCCGCGTGTTGCCTTCGTGCTTCAAGCGTCGCCCCTGTGCAGGGCGGCACCTACTTTTCTTTGCCGCCGCAAAGAAAAGTAGGCAAAAGAAAGCGGCTCACACCGCCAGTTCTTGTATTTGCCTGAGGGCCCCCAAAGGGTCTTACGCTTCACACGGCAATCACGTGACCCATGTTCGTTGCCAACGCTCTGAATTGACGCCTCACCCGCTTCACGCGTCCGCGTCGCAACACGCCGTGCCAGATATTCCACGGCCGCCCAGGTGGCAAACTGTGTGTAGGCCGTAGCGCCTCACACACCTCACTTCGGACCGATAGCGCACGCGTTCCACCATGTAAGAGCGCCAAGCTATATTCCGCGACAACCTACACACAGTTTGCCACCTGGGCGGCGCAAACCATTCGCTGCCGCTAGCCCGTGCACGGGTATTTGAAGCGGGTGAGGCGCTCATTTATAGCGTTGGCAACACACGCAAACAAGGATGTTGCCGTGTGAAGCGTAAGACCCTTTGGGGGCCCTCAGGCAAGAAGAAATGTTGGCGGTGTTAGCCGCTTTCTTTTGCCTACTTTTCTTTGCGGCGGCAAAGAAAAGTAGGTGCCGCCCCGCACAGGGGCGACGCTTGAAGCACGAAGGCAAATCGCGGATGCCGGCGCAAAGGCAAACGCACAACACAAAGGCCCGCGCAGCAAACATCGCATCGCGGATGCCAGCGCAAAGCACCAGCAAACCAAAACCAAACCCAAACCGCTTGCGCAGCAAAAACCACCACCTCGCAGCCGCGAGCACAAAGGCAAAACCCCAAACCGCCCGCGCCGCGCAGGCCGCCTTGCTATCGCACGCGTGCAAATAGCGGCGACGCGAGGCTCGCCGCGGCCAATTCGCTGGCTGCAGCAACCAGCGTCGGCCCAAGCGTTTCCATGCGCTTTTCCGTGAGCCGCACGAGCGGCCCGGCAATGCTGATCACCCCGATAGCCGGATAGCCCCGCCGCTGCACGGGCGCCGCCATCGCCGTCATGCCCGGCGCGAAGACTTCGTTGATCGTCGCATAGCCGCGGTCGCGTGCGGCATGCACGAATTTCAGCAATGCGCCGATCGTAGTGGGCGCCTTCGGCCCATATTGCTTCGGCGAGCCGAAGCCCTGCCGCGTGACGAGTTCGAGCGCGCGCTCGTCCGTCATCGTCATCATCCACGCGTGACCTGTCGCGCTGCACGACAGGATCGTATCCATG
Organism: Paraburkholderia sp. SIMBA_054; assembly: GCF_046534875.1. Classification (NCBI taxonomy): domain Bacteria; kingdom Pseudomonadati; phylum Pseudomonadota; class Betaproteobacteria; order Burkholderiales; family Burkholderiaceae; genus Paraburkholderia; species Paraburkholderia sp. SIMBA_054. The sequence continues at coordinate 156,047 of NZ_JAWRXV010000018.1, forward strand.
CCCATATCCGGGTCATAGCGCAGACCCTTCAGCGCGCCTTGCGATTTCGCCACCCACGTCAGCCTGTCGCCGTCGACGATGGCGAGCCGCACCAGTTCGCCCGATCCCTCCGCCAGCCGGTCCAGCATGGTCTGCGCAATGTCGACGATGCCCGAAGTCGCCAGGTAGCTGAGTCCCAATCCGACCATTTTCGTCGTCAGCACGTAGTCGCCGTGCTCGCGAAGCTGCCGCACATACCCGCATTGCTTCAGATCGACCAGCAGCCGGTGGCAGCCGGTGGCAGGCGCTGCGTGGAATCTCCAACTGGTCCGAGATCAGCGCGAGTGGCGTTCCCTCCATTTGCGTAGCCAGAAATTCAAGGACGGCCATGGTCCGTTCGGTCACGCCGGGCATCGTACGCGTCTCCTGTTTGCATGAATTTCTCGCGATGATTGCACGATGCGGGATGAAATTCCACCCTGGAATGGCGTCCCAGCCGCGCTGTTAATCTGTGCAACAACTCGCGACGCCATGCGTAACTACAACGGCAGCAACGGCGCGAGCGAAGAAAAGAGCAACGCGGCATATGCCGACGAAACGACAAAGGTTTGGAGAGAGGAGACACCATGAACAACCCATCGCATCTACCCGCGCAACAGGCGATGCGCACCCGTGCCGTCACGGCGGCCGCCGTCGGCACCGCGCTCGAATGGTTCGACTTCACGTTATACGGCGCGCTGGCCGCGACCGTGCTGCCCAAGCTGTTCTTTCCCGCGATGGATTCGACCTCTGCGTTGCTGGCGTCGCTGGCAACGTTCGGCGTCGGCCTCGCGGCGCGGCCGCTGGGCGCCATCATCTGCGGGCATCTGGGCGACAAGCTCGGCCGCCGCAATCTGATGCTCGCGACGGTGTCGGTGATGGGCCTATCGTCGATGCTGATGGGCCTGCTGCCGACCTACGCGAGCATCGGCGTGTGGGCGCCGTTGCTGCTCGTGTTGCTGCGCATCTTGCAGGGCTTTGCGCTGGGCGGCGAATCGACGGGCGCGCAACTGATGGCGATCGAGCATGCGAGCTCCGACCGGCGCGGCAAATACTCGGGCCTGCTCGGGCTATGTTCGCCGCTCAGTCAGATCATGGCGAATGGCGTGTTGCTCGGGCTGTCGACGGCGATGTCCACCGATGCATTCGATAGCTACGGCTGGCGCATTCCGTTCGTGATGAGCTTCATTCTCGTGATCGTCGGCGTGTATATCCGTCTGCGGGTCAGCGAGACGCCCGCGTTCGAAGCGCTGCGCAAGACGGAAGTCGTGGAAGTGGGCAGTCCGTTGCGCGATGCGCTGCGTCTGCACTGGCGCACGGTGTTGCGCTGGATGTTGTTCTTCTGCGGCCCGGCGGCGATCTTCTATCTGATCGTGGTGTTCTCGCTGAGCTATGTGACGAAGACACTCGGCGTGCCGAAGCAAACCGGCTTTCTGCTGCTGATGGGCGCGAATGTCTGCGCGATCGCCGGCGCGCTTGCGGGCGGCATGCTGAGCGATCGCATCGGACGACGCAAGGCGCTCGCGCTCGGATCGTGCATGACGCTGGCAATGCTCTTCTTCTATTTCCAGATTCTCGACACGAAGAGCTTCCTGCCGATGCTGCTTGCGATGGGCTTCTTTCTCGGCTTCACGCAATTCCAAAGCGGCATTCAACCGGTCGCCTTCGCAGAAGCCTTTCCGACCAACGTGCGCTATTCGGGCTCAGCGCTCGCGTACACGGGCGCCAATCTCGTCGCCGGCGGCCCGATGCCCGTGCTCGCCGTGTGGCTGTTCGCGGTGTGCAACGGCTCGCCGTGGGGCGTGGTTGCCGTGTGCGTGGCGTTCAACGTGATCTCGCTCGTCGCGATTCTGACTGCACCCGAAACACTCGGCATCGATATGAACCGGGCCGATTCCAAAGCGGAAGTGCTGGGTGCTTCCACGCACGGCTCGATGCAATCCCATTCCCATTGAAACGCAGGCAAGCAAGATGAAACCAACGGTTTATGTGTTGAACGGTTCGAACCTCAACATGCTCGGCAAACGCGAGCCGCATCTGTACGGCACGACGACGCTCGCTCAGATCAAGGAAAGAACGGAAGCGCTCGCGGAGGAGCTCGGCGTGCGCTGCGAGTTTCGCCAGACCAATCACGAAGGCGTGATGGTCGACTGGCTGCAGGAAGCGTTCGAAGCGGACGCGGCCGTCGTCATCAATCCCGCCGGTTTTTCGTTCGCGTCGATTCCCGTGCTGGATGCCGTCAAGCTGATCCGTCAGCCGGTGATCGAAGTGCACATCACGAATATTCATCAGCGTGACGAGCAATACCGGCATTCGTTGATTTCGCTGGCGGCGCGCGGCGTGATCTGCGGTCTGGGCCCGGAGGGCTATCTGCTCGCGATGCGTGCTGTCGCGAGTGGCCTTTCTCAGCAGGCAGCTACAGCGCGATGAAACAGCCAGCCTAGAAGCGGTCGATCATCCCCAACTGCACGCCTCGCACCGTCGCACCAGGCCATGACGGTGCGAGGCCTGTGACGTTCACGCCCTTGAGCGTGAATTCGCCCTGTCCGCGATTTCTCAACCAGCCCGCGCTCGCATAGAGCAGCACGCGTTTCGACAAGTCGTATTCGCAGGCAGCGCTGAACTGGTCGGCGTTATTGTCGCCGCCCGAGCGGTCGCGCAGATACGCGTAGCCGAGTGACGCACGAAAGCGTGCATTGACCGCGTAGCGTGCCGACACCGATACGCCGTCGTTGTGATAACGCGGCGTGCCGCCATCGCCGTTGAAGAACGAGACGAAACCCGTCAGCGCCCCATACGCGTACGACATGCCGCCAAGGTTTGCCCGCAGCGCGCCGTCGCCATGCGTCTGTTGGTGCGCATAGGAAACCCGTAACGGGCCGTTGCGCCACGCGAAGGTTTCGATATGCCCGGCGAGACCGTTGCCGTCGCCGTCGGCGGGGTCACGCACCATCGCCATGAATGTCGTCGAGAAGCCGTGGAATTCGGGTGACAGATACGTGATCGCGTTGCTCGCGTACGGCGTGATTTTCGACAGATTGTTCAGGCCCGAGGCGATCGTGCCTGCGCCGAACGCGTCGAGTTGTCCCTTGAACGGGATGTAGATCGGCGAATACTGGCGGCCGACGCGCACGGTGCCATACGGCGTCGCCGCGCCGATCCACGCCTGGCGATTGAAGATCGTATTCGCGATAGCGAGTGAGCCGTTACCTGAGCTAAATCCATTCTCCAGGTCGAACAAAATCTGGACGCCGTTGCCGATATCTTCCGCCCCGCGCAGCCCCACGCGCGAGCCGCGATATGCGCCGGAATCCATGCGCGCGACGTAGCCCGCGCCCGGGTTGGTGATTTCGATGCTGGTATCGAGCGCGCCGTAGAGCGTGACGGACGCCTGCGCGTGAGCGCTTGCGACGTGCGCGGCGAACACGGCGAATGCAATGGACGTGCGTCGCACAGCAGGCGACGCAAGTAATGAACGTTTCATGAGGGAAGAGGTGAGTCTGTGCGCAACTGGCACGATGACGACCGCCCGATGCGCACAGCGAATGCGCGCGCATCAGGCTCGCTCCGCACGCCTTATTGCGGCAGCGCGTAGGCGATCACGTAGTCGCCGCGATCCGGCGACTGGCGCGCGCCGCCCGCCGAGATCACGATGTACTGCTTGCCGTTGAGCACGTAGCTCATCGGCGTGCCCTGGCTGCCCACGGGGAGCCGCGCCTTCCAGACTTCCTTGCCCGTCGAGCTATCGAACGCGCGCAGGTAGTAGTCTTGCGTCGCCGCGAAGAACACGAGGCCACCGCCCGTGCTGAGCGAGCCGCCGATCGTCGGCATGCCAATCGGCGTGGGCATATGCATCTGCACGCCCCACAGGCGCGTGTTGCGCACGGTGCCGAGCGGCACTTGCCACGCGATGCTGCGCGTTTTCAGATCGATTGCTGTCAGGCTGCCGAACGGCGGTTTCTGGCACGGAATGCCGAGCGGCGAGAAGAAGCGGTCTTTCGTCACTGAGTACGGCGTGCCGCCGAGCGGCACCGCGCCCATGCCCGCGTTCACCGCTTCGTTGCCGTTCGACGTGCCGCCCTTGCGCTCTTGCTTGACGAGATGAACCCACAGCCCGAGGCGCATGTCGTTCACGTAGATCATGCCCGCGTTCGGGTCGTACGACAGCCCGCCCCAGTTCATCCCGCCGAGCGAGCCGGGGAAGCTCAGCGACGTGTCCGTGTCCGGCGCGGTGAACAGGCCGTCGTAGCGCATGCCGTGGAAGATGATGCGGCACATCATCTGGTCGACGGGCGTCATGCCCCACATGTCGGCGCCCTTCAGTACATCGGCGCCGATCTGCGGCATGCCGACCGACAACGGCTGGGTCTTCGCATACGGCTCGCCCGGAATCGTCGCGGACTTGACCGGCTGTTCGATCACCTTCGTCAGCGGCTTGCCCGTCAGACGATCGAGCACGAACAACTGGCCCATCTTCGTGCCGACGATAAGCGCCGGCACCGTCTTGCCGTCGACGGGGAAATCGACGAGGGTCGGCTGCATGGGGACGTCGTAGTCCCACAGATCGTGATGAACGGTCTGGAAGTGCCACTTCTCGGCGCCCGTCGTCGCGTCGAGCGCGAGAATCGAGGCGCCGTAGGATTCGTCGAGCTTGGTGCGCTTCACGCCCCACAGGTCGATCGCCGCGCTGCCGACAGGCATGTACACCGTGTTCGACGTGGCGTCGTACGACATCGGCGCCCACACGTTCGGCGTCGAACGCACGAAGGTCTTGCCGGGCGCGGGCGCCTGTTTGTCCTGCGGGTTGCCCGGATCGAACGCCCACTTCATCGCGCCCGTGATCAAGTCGAAGCCGCGCACTACGCCGCCGGGCATGTCGAGCGACACGTTATCCGCGACACGTCCGCCGACCACGATGGTCGTGCCTGCAACGGTCGGCGGCGACGTCAGTTCGTACAGCGGGCTCGCCGCGTGGCCGAGGCCGGCCTTGAGATCGATCACCCCGTGATTGCCGAAGTCCTCGCACAGCTTGCCCGTGTCGGCATCGAGCGCGACGAGTTGCGCGTCGATCGTGTTCATGTAGATGCGGCGACGGCAGGCGGCGTGATTGTCCGGCAGCGCAACGGGCGTGACGGGCGTCGAACCCGCGACGCTCGGCTGCTGCGCGGGTTTCGTCGCGTCGAAATACGCGAGGCCGCGGCAGCGCACCCAGACAGTCGTCTTGGTCGGGAATTCATGGCGCCATTTCTCGCGGCCGTTCGCAGCGTCGAGCGCGATCACCGTGTTGTGCGGCGAGCACAGGAACAGCGTGTCGCCGATCTGCAGCGGCGTTTCCTGATCTTCCGCGCCGCCGCCACCGGGGCTGACGGGCACGTCGCCCGTGTGATAGGTCCACGCGACCTGCAGGTTCTTCACGTTGTTGCGATCGATCTGTGTGGAGCCCGCAAAGCGGTCGCCGCCCGCTGAGTGGCCGTATGCGGACCAGTCGGCGGTGCCGGCATTGCCCTTGGCGTTGATCGCGTTGGCCTCGCTGCCGAACGTGCCGTGCGGCACGAACATGCCGTACACGAAGAGCGCGTTGCACGCTAGGAGCGCGAGGCCCGCCGTCCACGCGGCGCCCTTTGCGGGCTGTTTGCCTTGGAAGCGGCGCAGCGCGGGATACACGGGCGCGAGCAGCATGCCGATCATCGTGAACATGAAGACGCGGGCTTGCAGCGGCCAGAAGTCGAATCCGCTTTCCCAGATCGCCCACAGCACGGTCGCAACGATCACGAGCGCGAAGATCACACACGCACTCGATTTGCGTCGCGCAAGCTGGATGCCCGTCGCGCAGACGGCGAGGCCCATCAGCAGGTAATACCAGGTGCCGCCGCGCGCGACGAGCAGCGCGCCGCCGATCGCGAAGTACAGGCCGAGCAGCAGGCCGAGCACGCCGGCGAGCATCAGGCCGACGCGGGCCGTCGTCGATAGTGGCTTAGTTTGAGGTTGCTTGGACATTGCTTGTCTTCATGGGTACGCAAAAGTTGGGGCATGCGAAGTGCCACGGGGCCAGGCGTTCGCGTGCAGCGACCGTGAGGTCGACGCGCGATCGCTTCCATCGTGATGGGTTGGCTCTGGCAGTTGTTCGGTCGGGGCTTGCACCGTGACGAACCGGCGAGTTCAGCGCGCTTCGGCATGCGCTTCGGACGGCGCGAAGCCCTGTCTGCACTAAGCCGTGGGCGTCGCCGCATCGCGCGCCGGGCGATGGCTAGGCGCGACGGATGCAACGTGGGCAAATGCGCTTGAAAAGTACGGCGCGGATTTGCATAGAACTAACTAGTTCGTACATTTTAACTCAAAACGCGCGGACACCCAAACCACGGCTGCATCACCCGCCGAACTGCCCGCCCTTCGATTTCCGGCGCGGCGGGGAGAAGCGGGTTGTGACGATCGCCCGGTTGATGCTTTGTTGATGAGCGGCATTTGCTGAAATTGACCGCTTCTGACTTGCGCTACGTCAGGACCCTATTCTTTCGCCTTCAATAAACTGATTTACGTAGACTTAACGTCAGGCAATCGTTTGCGATCGATTAAAAGCGGTGAATAGGCGATGTGATATTCCCAGGCCAGTTATTTTCTGGTGAACGTGGCGGGAGCTATGGCAACTCCGAAAATTCCGCGTAAAGGTGCGTCAAATCAAGTGGTTTTGCGCTACTCCAGATGGCAAACGTTTGCACGGACACGTATTGCAGTGAATATCGCTGAAGAATAGATCTTTCCCAATTTCAATCGGGAAATTGAATAGAGAAGGCGAGCAAGTTTTTTATTAATTGTCTAAAGAAACGACTCACTGTCACGCAAAGTACACAGAGAAATATTAGCGTGCAGGGTTCCTTCATCGACTGGCTCGCCTCGCCATGCATCCCGCGTTTTCACGGTTCCGCCGTCCGTCCGCACAGGGAGAACCTCACTCTGCTGGCGACCTGTGCCAGCAGGTTCCATCCGTCGACGCAGAAGATCCGAACTCGGTGGTAATGGAGATCTTCTCTTCGCGTCACGACATGAAGAGTCTCGCCGTGATCGAAGGCAATCGGCCCATCGGGCTGATCAATCGCGATATCTTCCTGTCGCAAATGAGCAAGCCTTTTCACCGCGAGCTTTACGACAAGAAGAGTTGCATCGCGTTCATGGACAAGGAGCCGCTCGTCGTCGACGCCGACATGAGCATCGAAGCGCTCACGTTCAAGACCGTCGAAGTCGGTGAAAAAGCGCTGGTAGACGGTTTCATCGTGACGCGCGACGGCTACTTTGCAGGGCTTGGAAGCGGCCTCCAGCTTCTTGGCGCAGTGGCCGAAATGCAGGCGGAAAGGAATCGCCAGATCATGCAGAGCATCGAATACGCGAGCGTGATCCAGCGCGCGATGCTACGCGCGTCGAGAGACACGCTCGCCGCAAGGCTCCCCGATGCCGCGCTCGTATGGGAACCGCGCGATGTCGTTGGCGGCGACTTCTATCATTTCGCCGCGTTCCCGCACGGCTGGTTCGGTGCCACCGCCGACTGCACCGGGCACGGCGTGCCGGGCGCATTCATGACGCTGCTCGCATCGGCCTCGCTGTCGCAGGCGCTCGAACAGATCGGACCGCGCGACCCTGCTGCCTTGCTCGCGGCAGTCAACCGCAACGTGAAGAGCTTGCTGGGCCAGGTGCACAGCGCGGCCGAAGTGTCGCAATCGGATGACGGCCTCGACGCCGCTTTCTTCTGGTTCGATGCACGGGAAAGCGAACTGCATTTCGCCGGCGCGAGGATCGCTTTGCATATTCTCACGCCGGAAGCCGACCACTTCGAAACGATCGCGGGCGACCGGATGGGTGTCGGCTATGTCGACAGTCTCGCCGACTATGAATGGAAGCTGCGCAAGATCTCCGTGCCGTCTGGCAGTCTGCTGTTCATTTGCACGGACGGCCTCATCGACCAGATTGGCGGCCCGAAAAATATCGCCTTCGGACGCCGCCGCGCGTTGGACCTGATTCTCTCGAACCGTGCCGAAGCACCGTCGGCAATCTGCGAAAAACTGCGGCATGCGCTCGCCGATTGGCAAGGCGCGCAACCACGCCGCGATGACCTCACCCTGTTTTGTGCCCGTATTACCGACCAATAAGCATGTCTCAACTACTCGATCAAGACAGCGCCTTTTTCGATCTGGCGCAGCGGCGAAACGTCCTCTTCTATCACAAGGGTTATTTCTCTCATAACATCGTGGCCGCCATGGGCGAGGTCGTGAAGCTGCAACTGGAAATCGCGGGCGTAAGCGGGCCGACGCGCCGCAAGCTGTTCTCATCGTTCGTCGAGTTGTCGCAGAACATCGTCCACTATTCGTCCGATTCCCTGCAGCCCGGCAGCGACGGCGGCGGGTCCATTCGCGAAGGCGCGGTGTGCATCACCACCGACGGCGAAAGCCATCTGATGATGTGTGTCAATCCCATTGCAGCGGAAGATGTCGAGGGTTTGCGCAACAAGCTGGAACCGTTGCGCAGCATGTCGGTTGAAGAAATCAAGCAGGCCTACAAGGTCACGTTGAGAGCCGACACACCCGAGGAAAGCAAGGGCGCGGGTCTGGGTTTCCTGACGATGGCGCGCGACGCAAGCGCGCCCCTTGAATTCGCTTTTCATCCGCGTGCCGACGAACCCGGAACCACGCTGTTTTGCCTCAAAGCCATCATCTGAGTAAAAGGCGCACGAGCTATGGACAATCTCTACATTGCCGCAACGGCGACCTCTCCGGAAGTCGACTTTCGATTCGACCAGCATTCGCTGCTGCTCAGGGGCGAGTCGTACCCCGAGAATGCAGCGGCGTTCTACGCGCCGATCATCGAACAATTGCGCCAGTACCTCGCGGAATCGGTGGGCGCGGTGATTACCGTCGACGTCGTTCTGACCTACTTCAATAGCTCCAGCACGAAGATGCTGTTCAGCGTGTTCGACGCACTGGACGAAGCCGCGCAGTCCGGCAGTCGCGTGCTGATGAACTGGTATCGCGACGAAGAGGACGAAACGATTGCCGAATTCGGCGAAGAACTGAAGGCCGATTTTCACGCGATCGAGTTCACCGATCGCCCCGTCGCTCACCAGGGACAATAAGGTGCCGCGGATTTCTTCGTTGGATACGCTCGCGAGCGATGCGCCGGATCTGTTCCAGAATGAGAACGAGGCGCTCGAGAAGGCGCGCGGGATCCATGCGACGGCTGCTGCGGATGCGGGCGATTATCGCCAGTCGCTCGGCGAACTCATCGGGCATTTCGAGCGCCTGATGCGCGAGACGCGGCGCCTGATCGGCCGCAGCGATCGCGCCGAACGCGAGATGCAGGCGCTTGCGCAGCAATTGGCGCATCGCGCGACTCACGACGCGCTGACGGGCGTATTCAACCGCAGCGCGGTGATCGAGCGGGCGTCGAAGGCTTTGCGTCATGGCAGCGCGGTCATGATCATTCTCGACATCGACGAGTTCAAGCAGGTCAACGACGATTTCGGCCATCCGGCAGGCGATGCCGTCATCATGGGTATCGTCGCGTGCCTGCGGCGAATTGTGGGCGAGCGGGGCTTTATCGGACGGGTGGGCGGCGAAGAATTCACCGTGCTGCTTCCGGGGTATGAAGTGGACGATGCATTGCGGCAAGCCGAGAACATGCGCGAGGCGATCGGCAAGCACGTTTTTGCGTCGCCTGTGGACCGTCATATCACGGCGAGCTTTGGCGTCAGTGCGAACCCTGCGGGCACCAGTTTCGACACCGCGTATGGCCTCGCGGACGCGGCGCTCTATCGCGCCAAGCGCGGCGGGCGGAATCGGGTGGAATTCGCGAACCCGTAAAGCGAAGGCGAGCGCTTCTACTACGTTAATGCAGGTTGCAGGTAGCCGGTCAGAATCAGCGCAGTCTGCACGGCGCCAAACAGCACAATAACGAGTGCGCCCGTGACGGCAACAACACGTTTCGTTGCTTCGATCCGCGAGCGAAGGCGAAAACTGCGCGCCATGACGAAACGGTTCGCGCCCACGGCGCCCAGGCCGAACAGCGTAACGGTCACTGCCACGCCCGCGCCGATGGCAAACGTCGCGGCAATGCCTATCCACGGCGCGTGCGCGGCAACCGACGCGATCAGTACGAAGATCGACCCGACGCATGGCCGCACACCCGATGCAAACCCGGTCGCGAGGATCTGCGACGTCACTGAAATTTTCGATCTCCCGAAGCGCGTTGTGCTGCCGGATTGCCGCATGTGCAGTTGCAGTTTCGTGCCGAGGTAAGCGGGTTCGTGCTCCGACGTCTGCGACGATGCCGCATTGCGCTCAACGGGCACGAGCTTCAGCGCGCGGGGATCGACGCAGCAGTCGCGACGCGCGAGCGTGCTGTAGATCGTCCAGCCACCTGCGACACAAAGCAGAACATAGCTGACGATATCGAGCGACGCCGCGTTCGACAGCACGCTTGAGACGCCCGCCTTCGCGAACCATAGCGCGCCGAACACGAGCACGATCGCGCTCATCGCCTGTACGGCTGAGCTCCAGCTTGCCAGCGCGACGGCCTGCGCGATGCGCGTGTCGCGCGAGCCGAGCCAGGTGCCGGCGACAAGCTTGCCGTGGCCCGGCCCGAGCGCATGCAGCACGCCGTAGGCGAACGCGAGGCCGATCAACGCGAGCCATGTCCAGGGCGTCGATGCGCGATGCAACTGTTGTGCGGCGTCGGCGATGCGCGCGTTGAGTCTGCCCTGCCAGATGATCGATGTCGCCAGCGCCGTGCGCGCGAACTCGGGTAGCACGAACGTGTGGTGGGTCTCGCTGGCAGATGGCGCGCTCGACGGGCTCGCGCTTTCCGCCGGTGACGAAGCCGATTGAATGGGCTGGCCGAAGACATCGACGGCGGGTGACGCAGCGTGTGACGGCGCAGCGAGAATGAAACCCGCGACTGTCACGCATACCGCAATCAGGATATGCAGTAGCCTGCGTTCAAGAGTCAGCATGATATCGCCGTCGCTTGCGGCACGACGATGCCGTTGAAGATAGGATGCGCGCGATCCTGAAACGGCTTCACCGTGCAACTGGACACGGCATGTCCCTCTATCGTCACGGCGTTTGCGCCGTCCGGTTCGTAATCGACGAAGAACGAATCGTCCCAGATTCCAAGTGAAACCTTGTGGGCACTCACGTCGACCGGCTTTTTCAGCGCCAACGTGAAGGTGTAAACGAGCTTGCCATGATCGACCGATACGCGAAAACCTGCGGGGTCCCCCAGACGCTGCGCCTCGCCATCGACGAAAAGATGACTGAAGTATTGAGCGCCCGCGAGCGATGAAAATGCCTGTTCGCGGAAGATCGCAGTCTGCTTCGCGTCGAGCGGCCCGTTGTCGGGCAAGGTATCGATGCCTACGAGTTGAACCGGAAAGCCTTCTGAAAAGCGCCACGTTTGCGCTATCGAGATCACGGAGGTGCCTTGCATTTGCACGCGCGCCGAAAACCGTATCCATACGTGCGGATGCGCGGCAGCTACCCCGGATGCGACGAATAGGGCGACGCCGATGAGCCGCCTGATGACAGAAAGATTCAACATCGCTTTTGATTGTTAATTCTACGATGACACGCCGGCATGTCTCGAAGGACTATTGAGCATGCCGTTGCTTTCTTTCAGGAGTAAGGCGGTAGCGCGAGAAAGCGCGTCATTGTCGCATGAGCGGTTATGAGGCGCTCGCCGCACCACGATATTGGCATAGCATGCCATCATGCGTGACAATCGTCGCCATCCGTCGATGTCTGTCATGAGGAGCCGTCATGTCGATACTGATCTTGGGGTTGCTGCTATTCCTGGGCGGGCATTCCGTCCGCATCTTCGCGGAAGATTGGCGCAAGGCGCGCATCGCGCGGATGGGCGAGAAGAACTGGAAAACGGCGTATTCGGTGGTGTCGCTGATCGGCTTCGTGCTGATAATCTGGGGCTACGGCATCGCGCGGCGGGAGCCGGTCGTGCTTTGGTCGCCGCCCGCATGGGCGCCGCATCTAGCGGGCCTGTTGACGCTTGCCGCCTTCATTCTGTTTCCCGCTGCGCATGCGCCGGGCAACCACTTCAAGGCCATCTTCAGGCATCCGATGACTCTGGCCGTCGTGCTATGGGCGTTGGCGCATCTGCTGGCGAACGGGACGTTGAACGCGCTGGTGTTGTTCGGCGCGTTTCTCGTTTGGGCGGTCTTCGATTTGGCTGCTGCGCTTCGGCGGGATCGCGTGGAAGGTGTGGTGTATCCGAAGGGGACCTTGTCGCGCGATGTGATGCCCGTCGTTGCCGGTGTTGTCATCTGGGTAGCGTTCGCGTTCTTTCTGCACGGCTGGCTGATTGGCGTGAAGCCTTTCGGTTAAAGCGCGACGGAAAGACTTACGATCTCAGATCGGCCAACATCTGCTCGGCGAGAAAATCGCACGGCGGTCGAGCCGAACGCGCGCTACGCACAAGAACGACTTCGACCGCTGCCAGCGGCGGCAAGTCTTCTGCTTCGCCGAGTTGCGCAAGATGCGCCGGGACGCTGCATCGCGCGAGCGGTGCGACTGCGAGGCCTGCCTCGACCATGCAGATCAGTCCCAGAAGACTAGGGCTTTCATACGACATCCGATATTTGATGTTGGCCTGCTGCAGTGCGCCGATCGCATGCGCGCGCGCCGTGCTGCCGGGCGCAAACACGGCGATGGGCAGTGGGCGTTCTTTCCATATCTGCTGGTTGCCGCGCGCGGCCGCCCACACCATCGGCTCGGAACGGATCGGTTCTCCTGTGATGCCCCGCGTCTTCGTGATGCACGCGAGATCGAGCGTGTTGTCCTTGAGCAAGGGAACGAGCGCGCTGCTCGGCATGCCGATCACGCGAACCTGCACGCGCGGATGCGCGACCGCGAATTTTCGCAACACGGTCGGCAGCAGCGACGACGCGTAGTCGTCGGGTACGCCGATCGTGACGCGGCCGCGTATCTCCGGACGCACCACCGACGACCACGCTTCTTCGCGCATCGCCAGCATGCGCCGGCCGTAGTCGATCAGCGTCCTGCCTTCCTCGGTCAACGCGACGTTGCGCGTCGTGCGCACGAATAGGGGCTTGCCGAGCGCTTCTTCGATGGTCTTTATCTGCATGCTGACAGCGGAAGGCGTGCGATGCAGGGACGTCGCGGCACGCGCGAACGAGCCGGTGTCGGCCACGGCGACGACCATTTCCAGAACGTCGAGATCGAGTTTTTTCATCAGTCAGAAAAATTGAATAATTCATTCAGTTTAAATCGTTTTACTTAGCTGTCGTGCGCTCCGATACTGCAATCGCGATGGGCATTACGGACGTGACGAGGTAGCGCATGAGAACGATGGTCGAATTCATTACGGTGGGCGGCATGCTGGCCGTGACGCCCGGCCCCAACATGGTCTACGTGATGATGCGTTCGGTCGCGCAGGGGACGAAAGCGGGGCTGATCTCGCTGGCGGGTGTGATGCTCGGTTATCTGACGTATATGTTCGGCGCGGCGTTCGGGATCACCACGCTGTTTCTTGCGATACCCGGCGCAGGCCGCGTTCTGGCCGTATTTGGCGCGCTCTACCTGCTTTATCTGGCCTGGCAAATGCTCAGGCCGGGCGGCCGTTCGCCGCTGCAGATCGAGGCGGCGTCGATCGAGAGGCCGCGCCGGCTGTTCGCGATGGGCGCGACCACGAGCCTGCTGAACCCGAAGCTCGCACTGATCTTCCTGTCGTTACTGCCGCAATTCATCGACTATCGCGCGGGCGGCGTGTTCAGGCAGTCGCTGACGCTGGGCTTTTCGCTGATCTTCGCGTTCGCTTCCGTCAATACGGCCGTGGCGACTTTCTCGGGCAATCTCGCCAGGTTCCTTTCGACACGGCCGAACTGGTTCGGCGTTCAACGTTGCGTGATGGGCGCGATGCTTTTCGCGCTCGGCGCGAAGATGGCGCTGGATGCGTGGCACTGGAATCTGTCCGCGTGATGTCTCGCCGCCGCTAGCGGACCTCCGCCTCCTGCCGATGCCGGATGCGATAGCGGCCAGGACTGACCCCTGTCGTGCGTTTAAACGCGATGCTGAACGCGGTATCGGACAGATAGCCGATCTTCTCGGCGATCTGCAACAACGGTTCTTCCGACTGTTTCAGCGCACTCATTGCAATCGTCATGCGCCACTGATGCAGATAGTCGAGCGGCGCGCTCCCGACGAGCTGCCGGAACCGCGATGCGAACGCCGTTCTCGACATACCCACATTTGCAGCGAGCGACTCGACGGTCCAGCGCTGTTGCGGCGAGCCGTGCATCAGCGTGAGCGCCGCGCCGACCTTGTTGTCGGATAGCGCCTTGAGCCATCCGTCCGGCACGTCGCCGCGCTCGATGAAGGCGCGCAACGCCTGCACCAGCACGAGCGTGGCGAGACTCGTCCTGGCGACGTCCGCCCCCGGCTTTGCAAAGGCTGTTTCGGCGCCGAGCAGCGCGAGCACATGCCACAACGCGTGGGACGACACATCGGCCGCTTTCAGATGCACGATGGGCGGCAAGTGCTGCAGCAAGAGTCCCGTCACGTCGTTGTCGAACACGAACCGGCCGCTCGCAAGCTCGACCGGACCGGTGGCGCCTTTGCCGCGAAAGCGCACGACGCCATCCGCGCCGCGAATCGACTGGTAGGTGGCGGGGCCGTCCAGCGGCGGGCAATCGGGAACGCTCGCGGAGCAAAACGGCTGGCCGTTGGTCAGCAGATAGAAATCGCCTTGCTCGATGACGTGCACACTGTCCTGCCCCGTCATCCGCAGATAGAGCCGCCCGCGCAGCACCGTGCCAAACTTCAGATGCTGGTACGCCGGGAAACTGAACGCCCATTCGCCGCATCCCTCGAAGCGGTCTGACACACCGCTTCGCACTCTGAGCATCGACAGCACTTCGGACAATGCGTCCATAAATGTACGCTCGATAAGAAAAACCGGTCAGTTGATTATATGAAGAACGGCTTTCCCACGCGATGATGGCCGTGTTGCGCCGCGTGGCGCGCGTTGAAACGAGGAGCGATCCGATGAAAGCATGGCAGCTCGACCGATTGGGCGGGACCTTGAGCATGATCGATGCGCCCGTGCCCGCACCGAGGCCCGGCGGCGTCGTGGTACGGATGCAGGCGTCCGCGATGATGTCGTACATGCGCGACTACGTGGCGGGCAAGCTGCCCGTCTATCACGCGCCCGACCATCCGTTCATTCCGGGCGGCAATGGCGTGGGCATCGTGCACGCGGTCGGCGGCGATGTGTGGCACCTGAAGCCGGGACAGCGCGTGGTCGTTTCATCGCATTTCGTTGCGAACGAGAATGTCGCCGATCCCGCGCAAATACTCGTCGGCATCACGGCCACCCAGGCCGACAGTTATGCGATGCAGGCGGACTGGCCCAACGGCACGCTCGCCGACTATGCGCTGCTGCCCGCAGCGACGTTGACGCCTGCCGATGCCGTTGCGGACCTGCCCGCGGCGCAGCTTGCAGTGGCGATGCGCTATGTCGTGCCGTTCGGTGGCCTGTTGCGCGGCCGGCTTGCAGCGGGCGAGACGATCGTGGTGTCGGGCGCAACGGGCGCCTATGGGTCGGCTGCTGCGTTGCTGGCGTTGGCACTGGGCGCGGCACGCGTCGTTGCCGTGGGCCGCAATGCCCGCGCGCTGGACGAACTCGTTGCGGCGGGCGGTGGCCGCGTTGTGCCCGTCGTCGCAACAGGCGATGCAGCAGCCGACACCGATGCGATCCGTTCCGCCTGCGCAGGCCGCGCCGATATCGCGTTCGATATGGTCGGAAACGCAAGCGATCCGAACCTGACGCTGTCGGCGTTGCGCAGCTTGCGGCGCGGCGGAAGACTGGTGCTGATGGGCAGCATGCGCGTGGACCTGCCGTTGCCCTATACCGAGGTGATGCTGAACGACTGGGAGATACTCGGCCAGTTCATGTATCCGCGCGACGCGTGGCGACGGCTGCTGATGCTGGCGAGCGCGGGCATGCTCGACCTGCGCGCGATTCGTTCCGTCGAATTCGCCATGAACGATGTCCCTGCAGCAATCGAGCGTGCCGCTAGCGCGTCGGGTCTCGAATGCGTCATTGTCGATCACCAGAGGTGAGCGATGCCAGTTCTGAAGACGATGCATCGGCTTTACGTTACGCGCGAACAGCTCGAATCCAGCGTCGCATTTTACGAGGCGATCCAGGACGTGTGCTGTGAACGTCGGCTGAGCTTCGAGTCGATGGGAATTGAGGTCGCTGTGGTCGGCTCCTTCATTCTGCTTGCGGGAAGCGATGAAGCGTTGGCGCCCGTGCGGCACATTCAGGCAGCGCTGATCGTGGATGCGCTCGATGCGTATGCGCAGCGTCTGCGCGAGTTGGGCGCGACGTTCTTTGGCGAGACGCACGAAAACGCCGCGGGCAGACACGTGGCGGTGCGGCATCCGGATGGGTTGATCGTGGAATACTTCGAGCCGGCGAGAAGCGCGGACGCGTGAAGCCTTGCGATGTCGCTTGGAAAATTAATCGTACGTAGTCTATTATGGACGTAATTGTCCATATGAGACTTCTGAGTCTCCGACGATGAACGTGGACGTTTTCGACCAACCTTGAAAGGGGCGAGATCGACGTGACGGTACGCAAAGAGACGACAGAACTGCCTCAGGTCGCGCCCGGCGCGGCGCATCAGTTGATCAGGTACACGTTCGACGGGTCAGGCGAGACGCCACGCAGCGCGTATATCCAGGCGGGCCTGCATGCCGATGAGCATCCAGGTCTGCTCGTCGTCCATCATCTGCTGCGCATGCTGACGGCACTCGATAAAGACGGGCGCATCAAAGGGCGCGTGGTCGTGTTGCCGTTTGCGAATCCGATCGGGATGAGTCAGCGGATTTTCGGCATGCCGACGGGGCGCTTCAATCTCGAGAACGGCGAAAACTTCAACCGTCACTTTCCGTCGATTGCGGGCGCAGTCGAACAGGCGCTGGGCGAGACGCGTTACGAGCGCAACGACGTCGCGCAATTCAAGACGCTGTTCGACAGGCTGCTGGCCGCGCACGAGCCGCGCGATCCCGTCCGGGCAATGAAATCGCACCTGCTGCGCGAAGCGTTGCGGCACGACCTCCTGCTGGATCTGCATTGCGATACGAGCGGCATCCTGCATCTGTACAGCACTCGCGCGCAACAACCGCGCGCGCTGCGCCTCGCGAAAGCGCTGCGGATCGAGGCTGTGTTTCTCGAAGATCGCGCGGGCGGTGGACCGTTCGATGAGGCGTTCATGGAGCCCTGGAACGTGCTGTCGTCGGCGGGTCTCGTCGATGCGGAGCACAGTGGCTTTGGCGCGTCCATCGAGTTGCGGGGCCAGGCCGATGTCAGCGACGAGCTTGCAATCGCGGACGCGCAGGGCATCCTGCGCTTTCTCGCTGCGGAGTCGATCATCGATTACGACGAACGCGATACGGAAGCTGAAGTCGAGCCGCGCATCTATCCTCTCGAAGGTGTCTCGCATGTGAGCGCGCCGTCCACGGGCATTGTTGTGTATCGGAAGCAACCGGGCGATGCCGTTGCGCGCGGCGATGTGATCGCGGAGATCGTGCGTATAGATGCACCGCCGGATACGCCGCGCGACGTCGTGCTCAGCGACGTCGACGGCATCTTCGTCGTTGCACAGCATTTCAAGCTCGTGAAAGCGGGGCAGCGTATTGCGCTGCTCGCCGGCATGATGCCGCTGCCGGGCCGCACGGCCGGCAATCTGTTGAACGATTTCTAAAGGCCCTGACGATGGATGATCTCTACGAACGTATTCTCGACGCGCATCGGGCGCTCAGACCGCAAGTGCGCGTGACGCCGCTGGAGCACAGCGCGCTGCTGTCGGAGCAGACGGGTTGCGACGTCTATCTGAAGTGCGAGCATCTGCAGCACACGGGGTCGTTCAAGTTTCGCGGTGCGTCGAACAAGCTGCGGCTGCTCGATGCCGACGTTCGACGTCGCGGTGTCGCGACCGTATCGACAGGCAATCACGGTCAGGGCGTCGCGCTCGCGGGCAAACTCGCGGGCGTGCCCGTGACAGTCTATGCATCGGTGTCCGCTTCGCCCGTCAAACTGAACGCGATACGCGCGCTTGGCGCATCGGTCGTGACCATCGACGCATCCACGCTGGAAGTGGAGCTCGAAGCGGCGCGGCGCGCAAAAGAGGCAGGCTTGCCGTTCGTCTCGCCGTACAACGACATCGACGTGATTGCCGGGCAGGGCACCATCGGCGTCGAACTGGGCGAGCAACTGCCCGGTCTTGCCGCGGTGTTCGCATCGGTGGGCGGCGGCGGCCTGATTTCTGGCATCGGCTCGGCGACCAAGGCGGCGAGTGCGAGCACGGAGGTGGTGGGATGCTGGCCCGCGAATGCGACGACGCTCTATCGCTGCATTCAGGCAGGTAAGGTGATCGACGTCGAGGAGACAGACACGATTTCAGACGGCACGGCAGGTGGTGTGGAGCCGGATACGATTACCTTGCCGATCGCGCAGCGGGTGATTGACCGTTGCGTGCTGGTCAGTGAAGACGAAATCAAGGCGGCGATGAAACGGCTTGCGCAAACGGACCGCTGGATGGTCGAAGGCGCGGCAGGCGTCGCGCTGGCGAGTTTCCTGCAAGTCGCGCCTTCGTATCGTGGCCGTGCGGTTGCCGTGGTGCTGTGCGGCCGCAACATCATGCTCGACAAGTTCGTGGCAGCCGTTCAGTGAAGTGCTGTGTTGTACTCTTCACCGGGGAAGCCTGTATCACGAAGCGACCTTCTCCGCAGGGACCTTCTCCGCAGCGATCATCGTGGATTCCAATTGCGTGAACTCGGCGCTGCTCACGGTTCCATCGCCATTGCTGTCCATCAGTTTCAGCAGCGATTGCGCAGTTGAATCGCCGGGAGCACTCGTCGTTTCGCGCACGGCGCTCAACCACTCCGCGTTCGATACCGAGCCGTCGTGATCTTCATCAAGCGCGGCGAAGAGATTGTCCGCATCGCTTTTGTTGTCACCGAATTGGGCGAGCACTGTCT
This sequence comes from Paraburkholderia sp. SIMBA_054, assembly GCF_046534875.1. Taxonomy (NCBI): domain Bacteria; kingdom Pseudomonadati; phylum Pseudomonadota; class Betaproteobacteria; order Burkholderiales; family Burkholderiaceae; genus Paraburkholderia; species Paraburkholderia sp. SIMBA_054. Next base: position 175,123 of record NZ_JAWRXV010000018.1, read on the forward strand.
CGAAGTCCGACTGCGAAATAAATCCATTCGCGATTCCGTCCCTTCCTTCTATCGTGGATTGGGCAAACGGCAGGCGGCTTTTGAGTGCCGCGTTGAGTTGCTGAATATAGTCGGCGTCCGACTCGCCGGGCGAGCGCGACGTGTTCAGTCCCACCAGACTGACTGTTGCAACAGTCACGCCGTTGGCCCTTAGCTCAGCGAGCGCCTGCGCGTCCGGGCTGAACGTCACCTGTGTGGACGATCCTGTTCCGGACGTTTGAGGGGAAGGAGATGACGCCGATGACGATGCAGATGTCCCGTCATTTGAAAACGCCGACGGCGTTTTGGATGGTGGCTGAGTGATCGCTCTCTGGCTGCTTATACCGGAAACTGACATGTATGACTCCATGATGATCCGGATGCCCTGCATCCGGGATTGAAGACGTTTCACCGCAGCGGTTTGCCATCGCCGCGTCCCAATCTTCAGGTTTTGGGCGAGCCTGCATATCGATCCCATGACAATGGCTACTTCGTAGCCTGTCAACCTAGCTTGGAGTCCGGAATATTTCAGAAATGGTGGTCGGCCATTCTTCAGAATAGAGGCAGGAAACTCCCTCAATCTTCGCCAGAAACTCGGCTATGTCCGTCGAAGGCTTGTGCGGTCAGGTCGTTTCTTCTCTGGATTTAAACGAAGCTTTTATTAACGCTTGGGCAACTATCAGTATCCGCAATCGAGTTTTAAAAGAAGGGATGCTGACTACCTGCAACGAGAATCCCACATTCCGGTTCAATGAAACATCAGCGGCGGGCCTGACGGGTCTGAGTGCGTGCCTCCTGTCCCCGTTCCCTGGAAGGGCTTTCGCTCGCGACGTCCCGATTCGAGAGTGGATCGGGTCGGGTGTAAAGGATTAGAAACGCTCCCAGCAATCCCATCCGCACAAGAGCCGGAAGAAACGAGGCGAGTGCCGAAAAGGCAAACAATGACAGCATGATCCAGGCCCTGATCCATTGCATCCGGCGTCGGCCGAGAGTCGATGCATCGCTGGACGGACGCTGCCGAAAGCTTTCATACATCAGAACCATGTATGTCATCTCGACAAGCAGGAAGACTGTTGCATATGCCGTCAATGGCACACTTGCAACCCTGCTCGATGCCAGCCACGCCGTCGTGAAGGGGATAAAGGAGATCCAGAAAAGATTGGCGAAGTTGGACCATGCCAGCAAACCTGTGAGAGCGGTCGCATGTTTGAACACGTGATGATGGTTCAACCACACGACGGCAATGAACGCATAACTCACCACGTAGCTGATCAGGTCCGGCCAGAGCTCGAGCAGGGCGCGTCCATCGTTCCGTGTGGGGATTTTCAGCGCCAGCACCATGATTGTGATGATGACGGCAAAGATGCCGTCGGAGAGTGCGCTGAAACGGCCGAGGTTGTCATCCGAATCGTTCATGGGGCGCCCTTCCAGCCGATAGAGCTTTGCCGCTGTGACGAAGGCCGGGCATTTTGCCTGGCGTCCGTTCGGGAGTTTTCGATTATGCGCCTAGGCGCATTTGGCGCGCAGACAAGGGGATACATCCATCACAGCACTGCCCGTATCAGCGACGGCTCGACTTCAAGGGCCACTTTGGCGCGCAATCGAAGAGAGTGCGGACGCGATGAACGCCCGCAAAAGAAAAGGCCCTCGTCTCCACGAGGGCCTTGGGAATCAGGCTGCGGGGCCGACTCAACGACGAGCGACCGGCTTGAGACTAACGGCCTCTGTGCAAAGCCGACTTGGCCGCTCTGCGGACGGCACTCGCCGTCGAATACGCCATTGCCTTGGCCCGATCACGCACCGCGCTCTGTCCAGGCGGATTGGGATTGATTCCAAGCCTCCTGAGGTAATAGTTGGCGCGATAGATATCCGCTCGAATAGAGTCAATAAACTGGAAATTTACGCTCAAAGTCACCGAGATATTGTCGTCGTTCTTCAACCAGTGGGGGCAGTTGACAGGAACGTGAACGCCATTTCCCGGGGCCAATCTGTACAAGCGCGATCGGTCCTGCAGTTCGGGTCTATAGTTTGGCGCGTTGTTGTCGATCGTCCAGAACTGCTCGATTTCCTCCTCCGGAAGAATCTGCCGATCTTCCCGATCAAAGACGTACAAATCCTTTTCGCCGTGGATTTGAAGAATGAAATTGCATTCACGATCGATGTGATATGCCGTCACCCGCTTCGGCGACGTTATGAAAATGATGATCTCCTCATTTCTGATCTTGGATTCGATGCCGCCGCCAATCATATCCTTGACCTCTGCGATCGCATGCCGGTATAGCTCGGTGTAGGCCGGATCTCTTTGCGCGTCTCTCAGGATGAACCAGGCGTTTGAATCTTCCAGTTGCCCTAATGCATCCAGCGGTGAGAATGCATGATTCGTATCTTTCCATTTTTGACCAGGCGCGACGTCACCCATGTCGTAGTAGAGATCAGATGGGCGCGTTTTCATGGTCCGCTCCGTCAACTCCATCAATTGAGGGAGTTGAAAGCGCGGATGAGATGCAAGGTGGTGGGCCACCTCGAAGCTCTTCCGCTCGAAACGTTCTCGAAACACTGAGGGATCTGCGTCGATCCACTTGTCCGGCAATGTCGCTTCAGGGACCGGGAAATCCGTGGACATGTCCATGCGATCGCTCCTTGTAATCTAATCGTCTGGAAAACGAAATACGTTAGCGTCAAAGCCGAACGTCACCCAATGGCGTGGAATCTAAACCCCGACTTTCAGCGGTTCGGTGCGTTAGCGCACCTTCTGGTTAGTGCCGTCCATCGCATCGGACGCCTTGGAGCGGATCAGCTTCATCTGCGAGGCATCTCGCGGCATCCACGATTGGTTTGCAGCACTTCGCCCACCTTGGTGAACAGGGCGTCGCCACGATTGTGCATCTGCAGCAAGCGACGGGACTCCATCGAGTACGGCTTACCGTAACGTGTAGCGCGACTGAAGTTCGTGAATTGGGCCACCTGTCCAAAGACGGCGATGCCGTGTAAGTAAATCGTAATCTCATGTTGGACTTTTGCATGAATGAAAAAGACATTCCATACATTCCACTCTAATTAAAAATCTCCTTCAGGAAGACACTCCTCTCCACGCAATTCGTTTTCACTTTCACTACGAATGTAGGAGCAGGAACATGAGCAACGTCACGAAGCAACAGTTCAAACGCGTCTGGTTCATCACAGGCGCTTCGCGCGGTCTTGGCGCGCTGATGGCCAAAGCAGCCATCGCCGATGGCAACGCCGTGGTCGCCACCGGTCGCAACGCCGCCGCGATTGATGAGCGGCTCGGAGAGTCACCGGCCGTGCTGTCCATCGCGCTCGATGTGACCGACGAGGCACAAGCCAAGGCGGCCGTCAAAGCCGCTGTCGAGAAGTTCGGCCGCATCGATGTACTGATCAACAACGCCGGCTTTGGGCTGCTTGCCGCCGTCGAAGAATCGAGCGATGCAGACGTACGCCGGATCTACGACACCAACGTCTTTGGTCTGCTGAACGTGACGCGCGCTGTGCTGCCGGCGATGCGCAAACAGCGCTCGGGTCACGTGATCAACATCTCGTCGATTGTCGGTTATCAAGCGGCGGCAGGCGTTGGCGTGTACAGCTCGACAAAGTTCGCCGTCGAAGGCATCACGGAAGCACTGCACGCTGAGTTGAAGCCGCTTGGCATTCACGCGACGCTCATCGAGCCCGGCTTCTTCCGCACGGACTTCCTGGATACATCGTCGTTGCTCGTCGGCAAAGACATCATCGACGACTACGAAGAGACGTCGGGCACACTGCGCCGCCTCGCAGTCGACATCAATCACAACCAGCCTGGCGATCCGCAGAAGCTGGCAACAGCGGTCGTCACGCTTGTCGATGCGCAAACGCCGCCGTTGCGTCTGCCACTCGGTACTGACACGCTAAAGGCGATCGCAGAAAAGAATGCCCATGTGACGACGGAAACGCAGACGTGGGAGGCGCTGTCGCAATCCACAGATTTTCCGGTTTGAAGACGATAACCTGCTGAACGGCCCGAGTCCTCGCGCGCTTGCCGCATCGGCTCGGGCGAAATACTGTTTTGGTCTACTAACGCGTTCGTGCGACGTCTGAATGAAAAGAATCGGCTTTCTCTCGTTCGGCCACTGGACGCATTCGAGGCATTCGCTGACACGGTCGGCATCGGATGTCTTGCTGCAATCGATCGACATGGCGGTCGCTGCCGAGGAACTCGGCGCGGACGGCCGATACTTTACTTCTGACCGTGCCGAATCAACGGGGCGTGGAGTACTGCGCCCACGTTATCGAATCCATTTTGACCCACGTTGCCCCCGCGCCTGGCCGACGGTAGGACGCAATAGCTATTGCCCCAAGAGACACGAAAACGCGCGCCCGAGCGCGATGTGACAACCACCGCCCCGTCGTGTCGCAGAACGCTTCATCGCAGTGGAAGCCAAAGCGGGCCTTCCCACGCTTTGAGTTCATCGAGAAACGCTTTTAACTTCGACGGCATGAAGCGGCGCGTCGGATAGACGGCATGCACGAATATTTCCGGTGACGACCATTCCGGCAAGATACGAACAAGTTCTCCGCTAGCGATATGTGCATCGCAATAGCTGGACGGAAGCAATGCGATGCCGTGCCCGCGGAGCGCAAAAGCGCTGACGATGTGAAAATCGCGCGCGGCTACGGGACCCGTCACGTGAACCTTGACCGACTTCCGGCCACTGACCAGATGCCATTCCGTCTCGTTGTTTCGAGCATTGATCAGCACGCAAGGAAGTTGACTGATGTCTTCGGGCCGCGAGGGGAGATCGTGATTGCGGACGTATTCGGGCGAAGCGACAAGGTGCCGGACACTTCTTCCCACGCGTTGGGCAACAAGACTCGAGTCCTGCAGATCGCCGAAGCGGATCGCGACGTCGACGTTTTCGGCGATCAGGTCCAGGAAAAGGTTGGTGAAGTGAAGATCCACCTGGATGCCCGGATATTTCTTTAGAAACGACGAGACGAACGCGTAAAACGACTCCTGTTCCAGCATCACGGGACCGGAGATGCGCAGCAGACCTTCGGGCTTCTTTTGCGTCTGCGTGATCACGCGTTCCGCGTCATACAGATGGCTCAGCGGCTCACTGCACTGATCGAAATAGGCCCGTCCCTGTGCGGTCAGGCTGAGCTTGCGGGTCGTGCGCTGGATCAGCGTCACGCCAAGGCGTTCCTCGAGCGCTGTCACCTTGCGACTGACGGTGGAGACGGGCATGCCCAAGGCCCGTGCAGCGCGGCTAAAGCTCTCGAATTGCGCCACCCGCACAAACACGGCGATGTCATTCAAGTCGGCCAGTTCGGACATACGAGACCTTTGCACGGGTGGAAAAGAGATTACATATATTCCAGTCTAATCAAAAATGTCCCCGAGGACGACACTTCTCTCCATGCACTTCAACCTCCTCGGAGAGATACCATGTCTAGCAAAGTCGTCGTCATTACCGGTGCTTCCAGCGGCATCGGAGAAGCCACCGCAAAGCTCCTTGCCTCGAACGGCGCCACCGTCGCGCTGGCCGCTCGCCGCATCGACAACCTCAACCGCATTGCCGCTGAAATCGAGGCAAAGGGCGGCAAGGCATCGGTTCACCAGGTCGACGTCACGGATCAGGCACAGGTCAATCGCCTGATCGGCGACGTCGTCTCGCAACACGGCCGCCTCGATGTGATGGTCAACAACGCCGGCCTGATGGCCATCGCGCCCCTGTCGCTGCGCAAGACCGACGAATGGGACCGCATGATCGACATCAATATCAAAGGCCTTCTTTATGGCGTCGCAGCGGCGTTGCCGGTCTTTGAAAGGCAGCAGTCCGGTCACTTCGTCAACATCGCGTCGGTCGTGGGTCTGAAAGTCTTCAGCCCCGGCGGCACGGTGTATTCGGGCACGAAGTTCGCGGTTCGGGCCATTTCTGAAGGTCTGCGTCACGAGGTTGGAGGCAACATCCGCACCACGGTGATCTCACCGGGCGCGATCGACACCGAACTCAAGTTCGGTTCGGGCCATGAAGACAGCCGCGACTTCGTCGTCGATTTCTACAAGATGGCCATTCCGGCCGATGCCATTGCGCAGGCCATTGCTTATGCGATCGAGCAGCCCCGTTCGGTCGACGTCAACGAGATCGTGATCCGTCCCACCGTGCAGGATTTTTAAAGATCACGGCGGGCAGGAAAGCGCTTCAACCCGTGACTGCAGAAACGACCCCGAAGCGTACGCAAGCGCGCCTTCGGGGCGTGTGAACGCGCGTCGCTTTTTGAATCCCAGTTCCAGAACAACTTTTCTCAAGGAGTGGTCATGCAAGCTTTGATCGCCAACATCCAAGGTCTGACCGCCATCGGTATTGGCATCATCATCGGCCTCGGTGCTATCGGCGCCTGTATCGGTATTGGACTGATGGGCGGCAAGTACATTGAGGCCGCCGCTCGGCAGCCGCAACTGATGAATCCGCTGCAAACCAAAATCTTTCTGCTCGCCGGTCTGATCGACGCGTCGTTCCTGATTGGCGTCGGTGTGGCCATGCTGTTTGCGTTCGCGAACCCGCTGCTGTCGAAGCTCGCGGGCTGAGGTTCAGCGGTTCTATTTCGAGTCGAATGACGTTCAGGGATGAAAGCCGTGTCACTCGACTGCTTTTGGGTTTCGTGCCTTCCGCACAATTGAAGCGTTCGGTGCGTCGACAACCGTTCCGTAGGACCGGCTTCGGCCCAGCTCGGTCTGCACCTCGCGATAGCGCTGCTCGCTCTCGCGGACTTTTTCTTCCGCCGCCTTGCGTTCCGTAAGATCGAAAAGGCACCGCAGACGAGGCGATGCCGTGGACGTGTTCATGACAATGTAGGCCTTGGTTGCACAGCAGTGTCGCCAGTCACACCTACTCTGGCGCGCTACGCTAGGACATGTCCGCCGCAAACACCGAAGCCTGCTGGAGAAAATTCGCCGTCTTTGTTGGCGTCGATTCGATCCGCGATGCCAGCACTAGCCGGATCGAAATAGGTTTGCCGAGTGCGTCGATGTACACGACGCCTTCAACCCGTATCTGACAAACAGAAGCCGGCACCAGCGACACCCCAAACTCCGCCGCCACGAGATTCACCACTGACGACAACTGCGGCGCCTGCTGCCCGGCAATCGGCTCGAAGCCAGCCTCCCTGCACGCACCGACAATCACATCATGCAACGTCGGGCTAGCCTCTCGCGGCAGCATCACGAACGGGTCTTCGGCCAGATCCGACAGAGCGATCTTGCGCTTCTTCGCAAGACGATGCGTGGCGGGCAGCACGATCTTCATCGGTTCGATTGCGATGTGATGGAACTGCACGCCAGCGGGCGACTGACTGCCGAGACGCACGAACGCGACGTCCACGCGGCGTTCGTCGAGATACGCGAGCAGTTGCGCCGTATTGCCTTCCGCCAGCGTGAGCGTGACGTTCGGATAAGCCTGCCGGTAAGCGCGGATCAGCTTCGAGACGACAGGATTGAAAGCCGCCGACCCCGTAAAGCCGATGTTCAGTTGCCCGATCTCGCCGCGCCCGGCGCTCTGCGCCTTTTCGACGGCGATGCGCGTGTCGTGCAGGATGCGCTTGGCGTCGGCGGCGAAGGCTTCGCCCGCTTCCGTCAGCACGACGCCATGCCCCGTGCGGCGAAACAGGCGCACGCCCATTTCGTCTTCGAGTGCATGGATTTGCTGGCTCAGCGGCGGCTGACCGATGCCCAGCCGTTCAGCGGCGCGGGTGACGTTGCGCTCTTCGGCAACGGCGAGGAAGTAACGGATATGGCGCAGTTCCATGCGATATATGGAAAAGCTATTTCAGAAAGACGCGATAGATATTGGACAGTATAACAGTCCCGCGACAAAATATCGCTATCGCGCGGTCCGCCGCCCCTGTACGTCTCCCCGGATAACGTCCCCAACAATCGTCAAGAGGAGAAAGGCAGGACGCATCGCGCCTGTGGTGGCGTGCGGCTATGCCGACGTTGTTTCGTTTTGAGAACCGAAAGGGGTCTACTGTGGCAGACACATTGAAAAAACCGAGGCCGGAATACCGGAACATCGGTATCGGGCAGATATTGACGGCATACCGTCTTCCTCTCGCGGGACGGGTGTCGATCCTTCACCGCCTGAGCGGCGGCCTGCTGTTCGTTTTCCTTCCGTTCCTGCTTTACCTCTTTGACCAGAGCCTGACCTCCGAACTGAGCTTCGAGGTGTTCAAGGGTTTCCTGTCCAACATCATCGTCAAGCTGATCACGCTGGTGCTGGCCTGGGCGTTCCTGTTCCACTTCTGCGCGGGCGTGCGCCATCTGATGATGGACATGAACCACGACGCGGTGTCGAAAGAGCGCGGCAAGAGCACGTCGGTCGTCGTGCTGGTGGTGTCGTCGATCCTGACGATCGCCTTCGCGCTCAAACTGTTCGGAGCATTCTAAAAACATGTCCGCTAATAACCGAGTTGGCTCCAAGCGCCTGGTGGTCGGCGCGCACTATGGTCTGCGCGACTGGCTCGCGCAGCGCATCACGGCCGTCATCATGGCCGTGTACACCGTCATCCTGCTCGCCTGGTTCTTCGGCGCGCACGCATTCTCTTACGACGGCTGGGCAGGCATCTTCGCCACGCAGTGGATGAAGCTCGCCACCTTCGTCGCGCTGCTGTCGCTGTTCTATCACGCGTGGGTCGGCATCCGGGACATCTGGATGGACTACATCAAGCCCGTTGGCACGCGGCTTCTGCTGCAGGCGTTGACGATCGTCTGGCTGCTCGCGTGTGCGGGCTACGCTGCGCAGATTCTCTGGAGAGTGTAAAGAATGGCTGCAATCAAGAATTCCCTGCCGCGTCGCCGCTTCGACGTGGTCATCGTTGGCGCGGGCGGCTCGGGGATGCGCGCGTCGCTGCAACTCGCGCGTGCGGGCCTGTCCGTCTGCGTGCTGTCGAAGGTGTTCCCGACGCGCTCGCACACCGTTGCGGCGCAAGGCGGCATCGGCGCCTCGCTCGGCAACATGAGCGAAGACAACTGGCACTACCACTTCTACGACACGATCAAGGGCTCCGACTGGCTCGGCGACCAGGACGCGATCGAGTTCATGTGCCGCGAAGCACCGAACGCCGTCTACGAACTGGAACACTTCGGCATGCCGTTCGACCGTAACGCGGACGGCACGATCTACCAGCGCCCGTTCGGCGGCCACACGGCCAACTACGGCGAAAAGCCCGTGCAGCGCGCGTGCGCGGCGGCTGACCGGACCGGCCACGCGCTGCTGCACACGCTGTACCAGCAGAACGTCGCGGCGAAGACCACGTTCTTCGTCGAATGGATGGCGCTGGACCTGATCCGCGACGCCGAAGGCGACGTGCTCGGCGTGACCGCGCTGGAAATGGAAACGGGCGACGTCTACATTCTCGAAGGCAAGACCACGCTGTTCGCCACGGGCGGCGCGGGCCGGATCTTCGCGGCGTCGACCAATGCGTTCATCAATACGGGCGACGGCCTGGGCATGGCCGCACGCGCGGGCATCCCGCTCGAAGACATGGAATTCTGGCAATTCCACCCGACGGGCGTCGCAGGCGCAGGCGTGCTGATCACGGAAGGCGTGCGCGGCGAAGGCGGCATCCTGCGTAACTCGGACGGCGAGCGCTTCATGGAGCGTTACGCGCCTACCTTGAAGGATCTGGCGCCGCGCGACTTCGTCTCGCGTTCGATGGACCAGGAAATCAAGGAAGGCCGTGGCGTCGGTCCGAACAAGGACCACGTGCTGCTCGACCTGTCGCACATCGGCGCTGAGACGATCATGAAGCGTCTGCCGTCGATCCGCGAAATCGCGCTGAAGTTCGCGAACGTCGACTGCATCAAGGAGCCGATCCCGGTTGTGCCGACCATCCACTACCAGATGGGCGGCATTCCGACGAACATTCACGGTCAGGTCGTCGGCACCGCGAAGGGCCACGAAGACCCGATCAACGGTTTCTACGCGGTGGGCGAATGCTCGTGCGTGTCGGTGCACGGCGCGAACCGCCTGGGCACGAACTCGCTGCTGGATCTCGTGGTATTCGGCCGCGCGGCGGGCAACCACATCGTCAAGCACGTGAAGGAAATCAAGGATCACAAGCCGCTGCCGGCCGATGCCGCTGATTTCGCGCTGTCGCGTCTGGCGAAGCTGGACAACTCCAGCTCGGGCGAATACGCGCAGAACGTGGCGAACGATATCCGCTCGACGATGCAGGCGCACGCAGGCGTGTTCCGCACGTCGGCGCTGCTGGCGGAAGGCGTCGAGCGCATTCGCGAAGTGGCCGCACGTGTCGGGAATATCCACCTGAAGGACAAGTCGAAGGTGTTCAACACGGCGCGCGTCGAAGCGCTCGAAGTGGAGAACCTGATCGAGGTCGCGCGCGCGACGATGGTGTCGGCGGAAGCCCGCAAGGAAAGCCGCGGCGCGCACGCGCAGAACGACTTCGAACATCGCGACGACGAAAACTGGCTGCGCCATACGCTGTGGTACAGCGAAGGCGACCGGCTCGACTACAAGCCGGTTCACATGAACCCGCTGACGGTCGAATCGGTGCCGCCCAAAGCGCGTACCTTCTAAAGCACAAAGGACCCCACACCATGGCCAAGCGTACATTCGAAATCTACCGCTACGACCCGGACAGGGACGCCGCGCCGCGCATGCAGACGTACGAGATCGAGATCGACTCGCACGAGCGCATGCTGCTCGACGCGCTGGTGAAGCTGAAGGCACTGGACGAAACGCTGTCGTTCCGCCGCTCGTGCCGCGAGGGTGTCTGCGGCTCGGACGCGATGAACATCAACGGCAAGAACGGTCTTGCCTGCCTGACGAACCTGAACGACCTGCCGCAGAAGATCGTGCTGCGACCGCTCCCCGGGCTGCCCGTGGTGCGCGACCTGATCTGCGACTTCACGCAGTTCTTCAACCAGTATCACTCGATCAAGCCGTATCTGATCAACGACACGCCGCCGCCGGAAAAGGAGCGCCTGCAGTCGCCGGAAGAGCGTGACGAACTCGACGGCCTGTACGAGTGCATTCTGTGCGCGAGCTGCTCGACGTCGTGCCCGAGCTTCTGGTGGAATCCGGACAAGTTCGTCGGCCCGGCGGGTCTGCTGCAAGCCTACCGTTTCATCGCGGACAGCCGCGACGAGGCGACGGGCGAGCGGCTGGACAACCTGGAAGATCCGTACCGTCTGTTCCGTTGCCATACGATCATGAACTGCGTCGACGTGTGCCCGAAGGGGCTCAATCCGACGAAGGCGATCGGCAAGATCAAGGAATTGATGGTGCGCCGGGCGGTCTGAGATGGACGAAACATCGCATCAGTCCGACCCGCTGCGTCGCGCGCGTCTCCGCTGGCGTGCACGACGTGGCCTGCTGGAAAACGATCTGATCTTCGAGCGTTTTTTTAGCCGATATGAGCATGATCTCAGTGATGCAGACGTAGGCGCGCTCACGCGCCTGCTCGAACTAAGCGATAACGACCTGATGGACTTGCTGCTCGCCCGCAAGGAACCGGAGGGCGACCTCGCCGACGCAGATGTCGCGCGGGTGCTGGAGATACTGCGTACTGTGTGAACCACAGCCGCGCAGTAAGCTCTGGCAAAAGCAGCGCCTCTCTTCACGCATTGCTCGCTCGGGCGAGGTCAACCGCCTCCGCCCGACGCGAGATTTCTTCGCGGCGCTTCGCCGACCCCTTCCCCGAACATCGCAATTAACGCGCTCGCGCTGTAATAGCCCGGTTCGCGCGTCTACACCGATGCGACTGCTCCAATGAAACTGTGAACGAACCAGTTAGCCACAATCGACCGTCCGAACCAGTCGATATTTCCCGAATGTCCTAAAGCGCTGCCCGATACTGCCGTTAAGCTGTTGACTTAACTCTTCGCCGGCGCGTGCTGGCATCGATCAGCATGCGCAACATGACAGTACGGGCCAGCCTTCTTGCATTGCTTGTGGTATTCGCGACGATGATTCTGCTGGGCGGCGTGGTCGGCATCGGGGCGCTGAAGATCACCAACGGCAATGCGCAAAATCTGCGGGATATGGCGCGTCAGACGATTCTCGTCAACGATGCGTACAAGGACACGACGCGCACGCGTTCGGCGATGGTGCGCGCTTACTCCGCGCTGAAGGAGCGCAATGACACGGCCACGCGCGACTCGGCGCTGCAGAGCGCGCAACGCTCGCTCGACCTGTCCGTGCGCGAGACGCAGGCTTTCGAGAAGTCGGATGCGTTCGACGGCATGGACGCTGCGCTCAAGCAGCAACTGCTCGATTCGGCGACGCAACTTGCCACGACGCTCAACCGTGCCGCCGACGCATTGCGCAACGGCGACACGGCTACCTACGCGGCGCTCAACGATCGCGACATCACCGCATCGGGCGCGGCCTATTCGACGAACGTCGAGAAATTCCAGAAGCTCGCGAACCAGCTTTCCGAAGATGCGCTCGCGAGCGGCAATCAGCGCTATCAATGGATCGTCGGCACGGTGATGTTCGGCATCGCGATTGCAGTCGGCCTGATCGTGCTCGCGTACATCGCGTTGCAACGCACGGTCACCACGCCGCTTGCGCAGGCGGCCGACGTGCTCGATCGCATCGCCTCCAACGATCTGACGGTGCGCGTGCCCGAAGCGAGCAAGAGCGAGATCGGTCAGTTGTTCGCCGCGATGCACCGCATGCAGTCGGGCCTCACGCGGACGGTTTCCGGCGTGCGCGAAAGCTGTGAAGCAATTCATACGGCGGCGCGCGAGATCGCGGCGGGCAATCTCGATCTGTCGAGTCGCACGGAAGAGCAGTCGGCGTCGCTCGAAGAAACGGCGGCGAGCATGGAGCAACTAACGTCGACCGTGAAGCAGAACGCCGAGCACGCGCGCGAAGCTAACAGGCTTGCCACGAATGCCGCCGATCTCGCGCAGCAGGGCGGCGACGTGGTCGAGCGCGCGGTGCACACGATGGCCGAGATCAGCTCGAGTTCGAGCAAGATCGCGGACATCATCGGCATGATCGACAGCATCGCGTTTCAGACGAATATTCTCGCGCTGAATGCGGCCGTCGAGTCGGCACGCGCGGGCGAGCAGGGGCGCGGGTTCGCCGTCGTAGCGGGCGAAGTGCGCACGCTCGCGCAGCGCAGCGCGGGCGCCGCACGCGAGATCAAGGCGCTGATCGGCACTTCCCTCGATCACGTGCAGAACGGCAATGGACTCGTCACGCAGGCGGGCGCGACGATGACTGAGATCGTGCGGTCAGTGCGCAACGTCGCGGGCATCATGGGCGAAATCACGACAGCGACGGCCGAGCAGAGCGACGGCATCGAGCAGGTAGGCCACGCGGTGAGCCAGATGGACCAGGTCACACAGCAGAATGCGGCGCTCGTCGAGCAGGCGGCCGCCGCAGCGAGTGCGCTGGAAAGCCAGGCGCAGACGATGCGCGAAGCCGTTTCGGCATTCCGTCTTGCTAAGGCGTTTTGATCACCCGCAGGCCCGCATTTTTCAGGTTCCGTAAAAGAGGCTTTTACGGAACGCCGTCTTTTTCCGTTTGAGCATGCTTCTTAGACTGCACGTAAGTTCAACAACACGTGAAAGTCGAAGGAGTTCTCATGCAATTTCTGTTTGCAATGCGCGTCAAGCATGACGCCACGCCCGTCACGAATGAGCAGCGTGCGATGGAAGTCGCGTACGTCAAGGAGAAGTACGCGACTGATACGATTCGTCAGATCTGGACCCGCGCGGACCTGCCGGGTGCGTGCCTGCTGATCGAAGCGGCGGACGAAAGCGCAGCGCGTGCCACCGTCGAAGCACTGCCGCTGATGCTGGCCGGCAAGCTCGAAATCCAGATGCTCGTTCCGCTGCTGCCATATCGCGGCTTCGCCGTCGCGGGTCAATGATGGAGCACGCGCTTCTGGAACGTCACGGCGAGCAGGCGGGCGCATCGGATGACATGCGTCTGTACTTTCTCGACCACGGCGGCAATCGCGTGCTTTCGGCGACGAGCGACGGCGGCCGGTTCGAAGTGCTGGTCGACGCTTGCTGTGCGGGACCGGACGGCATCGCCATCGACACGGCGCGCGGTCATCTCTACTGGACCAACATGGGCGTGCCGTCGCGCAACGACGGTTTCATCATGCGTTGCGATCTCGACGGCGGCGACCTCACGACCATCGTGCCGCCGGGATTAACGCACACGCCAAAGCAACTGCTCATCGAGCCACGCGGCGGCCATCTCTACTGGTGCGACCGCGAAGGCATGCGCGTGATGCGTTGCAAGCTCGACGGATCGTCACTGGAGACGCTCGTGCAAACGGGCTATGGCGCACATCAACAGGCGGATGCACGGTACTGGTGTGTCGGACTCGCGCTCGATGTCGAACGTGAGCAGCTCTACTGGACGCAAAAGGGCGCGACGAAATCGAACACGGGACGCATCCTGCGCGCACCGCTGAATCCGCGCCGCAAAAGCGTGTCAACAGCATCGCGCGACGATATCGACACCCTGTTCGACCACTTGCCGGAGCCCGTCGATCTCGAACTCGATGCTGCGACGATGACCCTTTACTGGACCGATCGCGGCGCGCCGCCGTTCGGCAACACATTGAATCGCAGCCGGCTTCAGCAGCGTGACGAGATGGGCTTGCATGCTGAGGTGTTGCTCGACGGCTTCAACGAGGCAATCGGATTGTCCGTGCATCCTTACGGCGTTGTTGCATAAATCGGGTTTGAAGACAAAGGCGGTCGTGTGATCTTGAATTCAGGCAATGCGAGCGGATTGCGGACGTGCGAGCGCCGTCATACGGTTGAGCACGCCGACGCGAACCGCCACTTCGGTCGCCTGGGAGCCGATCGTGCGCGCCCACAGACAATTGCCGGT
>NZ_JAWRXV010001116.1:0-258 GCF_046534875.1 Paraburkholderia sp. SIMBA_054
GGTTGGGCTTGTCGCTGGACGACGACGGACGCTGGCCGTTCGGTGGCCAGGCCGAGCACGCCGTCGAGCTGCAGGCCGACCGCCTGCGGCTGCGCCTGCGCGTGACCGCCGGCGAGCGCGCGATGCCGCGTCCGGTGGTCGGCTGGCACCCATGGTTCCGCAAGCTGGCGTACTCCGACTTCGCGCCGAGTGCCTACTATCCGCGCGACGCCGAGGGCATCGCCACGCTGCCACTGGCGCCGCCGCCCGGTCCGCTCG
>NZ_JAWRXV010001117.1:0-258 GCF_046534875.1 Paraburkholderia sp. SIMBA_054
CCGCAGATGATCCACGGCCAGGCCCCGTGAGAATGCCCTTGTTTCTCGCATAGGCCATGAAATCGGAAACGATAAGGAAGTAATCGATATAGCCCATTGCCGAAATGACGCCCAGTTCATAATCAAGCCTCTCCGAATAGTCTTGTCCCGCCTGTCGCCCCCGTTCTTCCAGCCCTTTCAGGCACAGGGCACGGATGACTTCATGTTTATCGCTGCCTTCTTTTACCGGATATTTTGGCAGCAATTGCCGATTCAGTG
>NZ_JAWRXV010001118.1:0-258 GCF_046534875.1 Paraburkholderia sp. SIMBA_054
GTGCTCGCGGCCTTGTCGCCGATGATCTGCAACGGAACAGCCGCAGTCGTCGTTTCGCCGCCGATGGTCACGGTCGCGGTGCGCACACTGCCCCACGTGTAGCCGTCGGCGAAAGTCGCGCATTCGGCGAGCTGGCCGCCGCTTGTCGACGTGCTGATCGGCAAGCCGGCCTGCATCGTCGAATTCAGCGCCGAATTGACGATGCGCAGACCGAACGAGCCCGTGTCGACCTGAATGTTGTCAATCTTCTGACACGTC
>NZ_JAWRXV010001119.1:0-258 GCF_046534875.1 Paraburkholderia sp. SIMBA_054
CGAGATGATCGACGAGTTGCACGTCGATCAGCGCCAGCGCTTCACGCAGTGTGCGCGTGAGACTGCAGTCGCTGGCGCTCGGCTGCACCGCGCCCGACGGATGATTGTGCGCGACGATCAGACTTGCCGCATTGAGCGCCAGCGCCCGCCGCACGATTTCGCGCGGATACACCGCCATGCGCGTGAGCGTGCCGCGCGCGCTTTCCTCGCTGCGAATCAGCCGATGCCGCGCGTCGAGGAACAGCGACACGAACACTT
>NZ_JAWRXV010000190.1:0-859 GCF_046534875.1 Paraburkholderia sp. SIMBA_054
AGCGACCAGGCTGTCTACAACTGGGCTCACGCGTGGCGTATTGGAGGCGTTTGCGCGCTCATGGGCGGTCACAACGGCGGTCGGCCGCGTGCGCTTCCCGATGACGTGGTCGCTGTCGCGCTGGAGATTGCGCGGGCAGAGCCGCTTACCCTGGTCCAGATAGCTCGACGCGTTGAGCAGGCACAAGCCCAGGCGCTGCCCTGCAAGATAGAAACGCTGGGTGAAGCCCTCAAGCGTGCGGGCTTCACTTTCAAGCGCAATCGCTTCTCGCTGAAAAAAAGCGCAATGAACAGGAGTTCGAGATGAAACAGGCCACGCTTGAGAAGCTTCAGGTCGCCGCGCGCGATGGCCAGTGTCGCCTGTTCTATTTCGACGAGGCCGGCTTTTGCGGATCACCGCCTGTGCAGCGTAGCTGGTCACCACGTGGACTGCCCCATGCCATTGAGCCCAACCACCATTGTCGACGCAATGTGATGGGCGCACTGAACTTCGCTGAAAACAGTTTCGTCCATGCAGCAACCAGCCATACGGTCAAAGGGCCTCACGTTGAGGGTTTTCTCAATGACCTGATTTGTCACGGCGATGGTAGACCGACCGTGATCGTGCTCGACAATGCGAGCATTCATTACGGAATCGATCAGGTCACACTGGACCGCTGGTTCATCGAACACAAAGCACTCCTGTTTTATCTGCCGCCGTACAGTCCCGAACTGAATCTCATTGAGATCGTATGGAAGCACTTCAAGTACCACTGGCGGCGATTCGCGACGTGGACGAAAGAAACCATCGATGCGGAGCTGGAAATTCTGCTCAACGGATATGGTTCGAAATTCCAAGTTAATTTTTCGTGAACACTTAA
>NZ_JAWRXV010001120.1:0-258 GCF_046534875.1 Paraburkholderia sp. SIMBA_054
CGCGGGATCGTCGCGTGGCCGTAATTCCAGCGCACGTTCGATTCCTCGCGCCCACCGGCATCGGCGCGGCTGGCGCGGAACATCAGCACGCTGCGCGCATCCTCCAGCGCGTGGGCCATGGCGACGAAGTTGTACTGGCCGCCGACCCCGGAAACCACGCGCCCATCCTCGAGCGCATCGGAAGCCGCCGCGCCCAGCGCGGAGACGATCATGCAACTGTTGAAGAAGCGCGCATCGCGGCGCTGCAGTCGCTCGAGG
>NZ_JAWRXV010001121.1:0-258 GCF_046534875.1 Paraburkholderia sp. SIMBA_054
CGAGAACAACACAAGCAGCACTCACAGCGCACCATAAGCGCCAACCCGCCACGCTCTGGCACGGAACCTGTTAGTGAATGCCATCGTGCATCAACCGCCGCCCGCGACGTTCGCGGACCAGGAACGTCGCGGGCGGCGTGTCAGTCAGTCGGCAAGTCCCCCATTCCACTCATCGGAGGAACAGCATGGCCAAGATCAATCGCGTCCTGATAGGAGAGTCGCTCGTCGGCGACGGCAACGAGGTCGCACACATCGACT
>NZ_JAWRXV010001122.1:0-258 GCF_046534875.1 Paraburkholderia sp. SIMBA_054
GTCGGCGTGGCAAGTGTCGTCTTGCATAACAAGCAGCATCTTGCCGCACTGATTCCGGTCGGCCCGGTGCTCGCCCTGAACACGCTGCGCTGGGCAGAGGAAGTCCGCGACTTCGACGAATTCAAACTGCCGGCCGAAGGCACCAAGGCGGCAGGCGTCAGCGCGCGCGAACTCGACATGGCGCAGAAGCTGATCGACGACATGAGCGATACCTGGGACCCGTCGAAGTACCACGACACGTTCCGCGACGACATCATG
>NZ_JAWRXV010001123.1:0-258 GCF_046534875.1 Paraburkholderia sp. SIMBA_054
TAGCTTTACATCCCATCATTGAAATTCCAGTTAATACTTTCTGAAAATGGTCGATAACATGCATCTCCATGTTAGCAGCTCCAGAAAGGTCTATAATTAATGTTTGAATCTTTAAATCTGATATACCAGTTAATACTTTCTCCTCAATCGTTCGGATACGGTATGTGTCCATCATTCCAATCAACGGTAATACAGCTACAGATTGACTAAGCGGTATAACAGGAACGGACAGATGTTCAACTAATTCCCTTTGTGAGG
>NZ_JAWRXV010001124.1:0-258 GCF_046534875.1 Paraburkholderia sp. SIMBA_054
GTATAGCCCCGGCGAGTGAGTTCGCCGCGGCGCGAGGAGACCAGAGGCTGGCGGCAGACTTCCGGGACCTGGAAACACTGTATAAAAACACAGTATAATGACAGGCATGAACCCGTCATTTCTTGGCCGGGGCCTGCGCGCCCGGCGTTGAATCATGGTGTCCCAGCAAGGCCTGTTTGCCCCCGAGCCCGTTACCCTGTTTAGCGACAACGAAGGCGGAATGCGTTATTTGCCCGACCTGGTCCCGCTTGCGCTCGC
>NZ_JAWRXV010001125.1:0-258 GCF_046534875.1 Paraburkholderia sp. SIMBA_054
CTGTTGTAACGCCTCCGTACATACGTGGAATAACAGAGAATGTACCATCGTGCTGGATGTTACCATTCATTCTTTCATTAACGAAACGGGACGATTTATCATCTTCATATTCTTCTGGAATCGCCATACGTAAATAGTAGTTTAAAGCAGGGCGGCATTTCGAACAGCCGTCTTCATGTGCAAAACCAAGAACATTTCGTACTTCTTTTGGAGATTTTAAGCCTTTCTCGTAAATGGCTGCTACGACTTCATCACGGG
>NZ_JAWRXV010001126.1:0-258 GCF_046534875.1 Paraburkholderia sp. SIMBA_054
CTAACAAAAATCGATAGTGTAAAAGAATTTTTTAAGAGGAGAGCCTTGAGGTTATATCCAGCATATATAGTCGCTGTAATAATTACTTTTGTAGCAGTAAAAGTTTACGATTTAAAAGGTAGAGGGGTCTCTTTGAGCGATGCCATTGTAAACTTAACAATGTTGCAGGGACATCTTCTAATACCGCATGTAGATGGAGCTTATTGGAGTTTAACCGTCGAACTAACTTTTTATATAATCATGGGATTTTTTCTTTAT
>NZ_JAWRXV010001127.1:0-258 GCF_046534875.1 Paraburkholderia sp. SIMBA_054
TACATAGAGATGGGATGGGCCGGCGTAGGGAGCGGCGTGTGGATGTTTTTGAGATTTGCTGTGGGCGGGGTGCTGGTTGGATTGGTGCTCGGCTTTATCTTTTCACAAGTCATCCGGTTTTATGACGATTACCCGTTTGAGATCGCGGTATCCGCTCTGCTGTTTTTCGGCAGTTATTTTATTGCGGAACATCTCCACGTATCCGGCGTAATTGCCGTAGTAGCGGGAGGTTTTGTGTTTGGAGATTATGGCGGGAAG
>NZ_JAWRXV010000192.1:0-830 GCF_046534875.1 Paraburkholderia sp. SIMBA_054
GCCGCATCGGGCAACGCGACACGCTGCGCCCACACCTGCTGGCGGACCGTGCGCGCCGGCTGAGCCTGACGGGCCGCCAGCGTAAAGTGAATTGTGCCCAAGGGCTTGCCCGCCGTAACCTTGTTCCACAGTTTGCCGCCTTCGGGCAGGGTGCGATTGTGTTGCGAGCGCAGCAGCCAGTCGGCCGGGTTGTCCAACTCGCGTGCCTTGAGCATCAACGCCATGATGTCCGACTCCCGGTCAGCCACGTACACGAGCCGCGTGGCAGGCAGCGCTGCAGCCTGTTCGGCAACCCGCTCATATCCTTCGATCCAGCGAATGCTTTCCTTGAGGCCCGCACGCACACCATCCGCGCCTTTGGGTTCGCGTGCCCACATGAAGGCGTCAAGCACGCCCAGCGGCTCGCGCGATGGCGTGACCGCGTAAGTCGGGTGCAGATACATCCCGCGCTGGGCCTCATACGACAGCGGGCCCAGACCCGTAATCGTCTGCCCGTTAAAGTCCAGCTCCGTTGTATCCTGGATGCATAGCACCACTTCGCAAGCTCGCATCCGCTCGGCCGAGCTTTGCCAGTGGGGCGCCAGAATATCGCGCCAGTCCAGTTCATCCTGAGCCAGAAACCGGTACGCCCCGGCCGTCTCCGCCCAGCCGCCGCATGCGTTAGGTATGCTTGCCGTCGGCTTCTGCGCGAGCCGCTCCGCCAGCAGCACGGCGCGCGCGTTCAGACGCTGATCGCCCAGGTCGATGTCCTTGAATTCTGCCGCTGCCCAGCTCGCTGCCTCTTGCTTCATGCGCCGCCCAAAATGCGACAGTAAACGACACTCCGAAGC
>NZ_JAWRXV010001128.1:0-258 GCF_046534875.1 Paraburkholderia sp. SIMBA_054
GTAGGAGAACCCATCGACGGACAGCTTCGTCGCGCGTGAGGGCATGATCCGGTACGGATGGAGGCTGTCCATGATGATGGACTTCCCCGCCCCGTTCGGGCCCGTGAGCGCAATCAGACCGTTCGGCAGCGATTCAAGATTGAGCGTGACGCTGTCGCGCTTCATCCCGTCCCGAACACCGATAAAGCCGGTAAGTGTCAGCGTCAGTGGGCGCATGGCTGCACCTCCGGCGCGTCAAACAGATAGTCGGAAGGCACC
>NZ_JAWRXV010001129.1:0-258 GCF_046534875.1 Paraburkholderia sp. SIMBA_054
GAATCGGGTTGGCAAGTCCGGAAATGTTTTTTGCAAGTCTGCTGCCCACGCGCGCAGCATATCGTCGTTTGCGCGGAATGCCTTATCGCCGTTTTCAATGTCGTCCTGGAACTTCCTCAACGCGGCGTTTTTGGTGCGGTAAAGCACCGGCTGTTGACCCGCCTTCAAATAGAGATCCGGTACGAGAACACGGTCAAGCGTGGCGAGCGCGACGACTTTATCCAGATACGGATTCCACCGGTCGGGCGCCGTTCTTGG
>NZ_JAWRXV010001130.1:0-258 GCF_046534875.1 Paraburkholderia sp. SIMBA_054
CATCACGTCGAAGATCTTCCACTGGCCGTTGACGTTGCGCATCAGGTAATCGACCGGTGTCGGGTCGTTGCCCGGGCGCAGCAGTTCGGTGGACACCTTGACGCCACGGCCGCCCGGCAGCGCGGTCTCGGATTTGCCGCGGAAGCTGGGCTTGCCTTCGAAATCGAGCAGGGCCGTGCCGTAGCGCTGCATCAGGTTGTCGGCCATCGCATCGGCGAACAGCTTCACGTCGGCATCGGAGGCGCCGCGGGCGTGGAT
>NZ_JAWRXV010001131.1:0-258 GCF_046534875.1 Paraburkholderia sp. SIMBA_054
CAGGCCTGCCTGATTGAATGCCTTCCATTGGGTGGTTGTCATCCCTGGCACCTGGCCTTTTGCGGACATCCAGGGGACCTGCCTTCCTGCCAGTCCGGCCATATCGAGCTGTTTGAATTGCTTGTCCGAGAGAGAGCTCAACTGGGTTTTGGTGAGATATGCCTGCGCGCCCGACTTGTTGAACGTCTTCCATTGAGGCCCGGTGAAGGCTGCCAATTGCCCTTGGGTAAGAGATTTGACCTGGTTTTGCGTCAATAT
>NZ_JAWRXV010000193.1:0-808 GCF_046534875.1 Paraburkholderia sp. SIMBA_054
CCCCCCTATAAGGACTTTCCCTTTTTGCAAGCTGGGGTTGATTTATCCATCCATCCATTCGACTCCCATGTCATCGGAGACACATTCGGCATTCAGCGGCGAGACAGACTGCACACCTATAAGCGGCCTTGTTGAGCACTATCGTTGCGTGTGCCCGGGCCCGGATAGTAACCGCGCAGCAGGACTCCATCCGGATCACGGCGAATACATGCGATGTAGCGCCTGGGGGGTGTTCGAGTTCGCCCGCTGCCGGTCTGACCTGTCGCTATCCTTGCCTTTGCGTCCTGGGTTACGAAGTCACGCTTTTAGGTGACGCTGCGAATTTACCTGTTCATGCTGTTGTCCTACAGTGGCCGGCGCGGTGTTGAGACATGCGAGGGATCGAAGCGCTCGCCCTTGGCCAGAATCGCCCACAGGATGCGCGCGTGCTTGTTGGCGACGGCCACCAGCGTTCGATACCAGCCCACGCGTGCCTGGAGCTGAACGATCCAGCGCGAGAGCCGGTCGGTTCGTCGATGGGCGCTCGTTACCGCGGCGCGCGCGCCCTGGAACAGCAGCGTGCGCAGATACGTGTTGCCCTGCTTCGTGATGCGGCCCAGCCGGGTCTTGCCGCCGCTGCTCTTCTGTTTGGGCACCGTGCCGACCCAGGCGGCAAATTGCCGGCCGTTGTTGAACAGGTGAGCGTCGCCGACGGTGGCCACCGCGGCCGACGCGGTGAGCGGTCCGATGCCGATGACCGCCATGACGCGCTGCGCGTTGCTGTCGTGCTTCACGTGCGTGGCGACTTGCGCGTCGCACCAGGCGATTT
>NZ_JAWRXV010001132.1:0-258 GCF_046534875.1 Paraburkholderia sp. SIMBA_054
TGAAAATTAAACTTTCCTAATTATATAATGTGACAAGCTAGTAAGCCATAACATCAGTACTCTCGTTTGTACTTTCTTTCAATAACTAATTCACTTAAGTATAGGAATCAGAGGATTATCTATTCTATGGCGAAGACTTGTTTCTACAAGAAAAGTCTTTTTATTAATTTATTCATTTACACAAGATATTTTACGCTCTCTCTTTTCGCGTGGAATATCGATATTTTTTTATTCGGATACTAATTAAATAATACACAA
>NZ_JAWRXV010001133.1:0-258 GCF_046534875.1 Paraburkholderia sp. SIMBA_054
TTCAGCCATCTGCGTCGTCCTTCTCTCAGCGTGTGCGGGAGCTCCGGCCACGAATCCACTACCTGCCGACCGCGGACACGAAGTGGGCACGGTGCTCACTGCCGGTGTAAGCGATCTGCAGATCGATGCAGGATCGTTCGACATTTCTGCCGAAGCGAAGCAGGAAGTCGTCGGGGCTTTCCGTGCCGAGTTGACGAAGATCGGCGTGCCCGTCGCTGCGTCCGGTGCGCCGGTCGTTCTTCACGTCACGGAATTCAA
>NZ_JAWRXV010001134.1:0-258 GCF_046534875.1 Paraburkholderia sp. SIMBA_054
GGTGTGGTCGTACAGGTAGCCGAGCATCTGCGCGTAGTCGTCGGCCGGCTGGGCCGGGGCGGCACAGGGGACGGCAACGGCCAGGCAGGCCAGCAGGGATCGCAGGCGCATGGCTCAGTTCCCCGGTCCGCCGCCGGTGGAAGCCGGCGCGCCCAGCGGGAACTGCGAAAGCGCCCCCATGACCGTGCTGCCGATCCCGCGCGTGGCATTGCCGACCGCGCCGACCGGGCCATTGATGCTCTGGCTGAGGTGGTCGCC
>NZ_JAWRXV010001135.1:0-258 GCF_046534875.1 Paraburkholderia sp. SIMBA_054
AGCGCGTGAGGTTGTCGAGGTAATCGCGTCCTTGCGGATCGCGGTACAAGCCTTCGCGTGCAAACAGGTGGTCCATTTGCCGGAGCAGCACCGTCACGCCCGTGTCGGGCATCCGCCCGCGCAGCAGGCGCGCGTCGCCGCCGGGCAGGCCGGTCATGCGCGCAACTGGGGCGATGTCGACAGCGCGTTCCAGCGCGGACGGATAGGCGGGCATCAGGATAGAGACGTCGACGCCCGCGTCGCGCAACGCGGCGGCAT
>NZ_JAWRXV010001136.1:0-258 GCF_046534875.1 Paraburkholderia sp. SIMBA_054
GTTGCATTCGCACAACTTTAGTTATTGAAAAGTTGCAAATAATTTATGTCCGGAGCAGGTCGATGGCCTGACCCTCATTGCGATAACTTTCCCAAAAACAAAGACTTAGCCCCTAAGGGCAATCGATTATTGCCAAATCGGCAAGACCGTGTTGTGCGAATTGCGGGCGTCCGTTGTCCGGGTGGCCCCCTACACTCACGCTTCGTTTCAAGGGTGCCCGGCCGTCCCAGAACGGGGCGGCGTCAAGGGCGGCGGCGC
>NZ_JAWRXV010001137.1:0-257 GCF_046534875.1 Paraburkholderia sp. SIMBA_054
CCATAGTTGCCTGACTCCCCGTCGTGTAGATAACTACGATACGGGAGGGCTTACCATCTGGCCCCAGTGCTGCAATGATACCGCGAGACCCACGCTCACCGGCTCCAGATTTATCAGCAATAAACCAGCCAGCCGGAAGGGCCGAGCGCAGAAGTGGTCCTGCAACTTTATCCGCCTCCATCCAGTCTATTAATTGTTGCCGGGAAGCTAGAGTAAGTAGTTCGCCAGTTAATAGTTTGCGCAACGTTGTTGCCATT
>NZ_JAWRXV010000194.1:0-803 GCF_046534875.1 Paraburkholderia sp. SIMBA_054
TCGGGATGCAGGCAACCGTCCAGATCGAGATAAAGGACACGACCGCCCGTCCGACGCGGTGGCGGAACGCTGTAAGCGGGGCCCGGCAGTCCTGTCAGCATCGTGTCCGTTACATACAAGGTACAGGTCGCAATGTGATGGTCCCGGACAAAGTCGGACGGACCAGCGTGTTCTTCCATGGAGGATGATCTTCTTTAGCAACAGCTCGTTCGCAAGGCAGAGAGGCTCAAACGGGTCGCGCCCGGCCCCGATGCGGTGCCACGGGCTTGCACAAACAGCATTGGATGCGCAAAAGATCAGACCTCATTGACCAGCAGGTGGGCAAACCTCAGGCTGAGGGTTCGCTGTACGTCAACCGAACTTAACCCTGTGGCAGGCTCACATGCGATGAAACGTGCGTCTCTGTCGTGAGCGGCGAGGACACTTGGGTGATCATCCAGCGCCACCCATCCCTTGAGCCCCCTTCGCTTCACCTCGGCGAGGATCTACCCAGATCGGAACTCCCCGTAGCATTCAACCACCCCGACAAACCGCGCAGCCAACGGGCCAAGTAGCCCGATAAGCGTGGCGTCATCGAAGAGCCGACGTCAGTCCGAGCTGACGATAATCCAGACCGTAGGGTGCGGCGCAAGCAACCGTTCGAGAATTGGGAGCCATACAAACAGGCCCGGATTTTCGATCAGGCGAAAGTCCTCATCTACTGCCGGCACACCAACGGGATGTAGCACACCATCGAAGTCAAGAGAAACGACTGCTCTATACGCCAGACGCATAGGCCCCTCTACATTGTTCCTCAAACCCGT
>NZ_JAWRXV010001138.1:0-257 GCF_046534875.1 Paraburkholderia sp. SIMBA_054
CACGCACCGGCCACGCGGCCTTACGCGCCGGGGGACAGGCTGCGGGCATGGCGATCCGCATCGGCATCTCCGGCTGGCGCTACCCGCGATGGCGCGGCCGTTTCTATCCCCCGGACCTGGTACAGCGCCAGGAGCTGGCGTTCGCCTCGCGCTGTTTCCGCAGCGTGGAAATCAACGGCTCGTTCTATTCGCTGCAGCGCCCGGAAAGCTGGCAGGCCTGGCATGACGCGACACCGCCCGGCTTCGTGTTCGCGGTG
>NZ_JAWRXV010001139.1:0-257 GCF_046534875.1 Paraburkholderia sp. SIMBA_054
GAGCGCCATGATCTGACTCTGCTGGCGGGGCGTCAGTCCACGCTTGATCCAGACGAAACCGGCGCCACTTTTCAAGCGCTTATATGTCGCTTCCCAATCAAGATCAGGCAGCACCGTCGACAGCATTTCGATGGTTTCGTCGGGATCTACGATCTTGCGCGGCTCTGCATAGAGCGAAGCAGTCTTGATGTCGGTCGCGAGGATTTCGCCGTTGCGGTCGAGAATATCCGGGCGCGACGCGAGCTGATGAACCGACG
>NZ_JAWRXV010001140.1:0-257 GCF_046534875.1 Paraburkholderia sp. SIMBA_054
TCGATTTTGCCCCTTGCCAAGTATGATAAAATTTTCATTAGACTGTTCATAGCATTCATAGCCAGAAACACTCGATTCCAAGATTTCCTTAACTGAATCAATTTTTACAATTTCATTATCCATTAACGCATCAAAGGAAAACGGACTTCTATACGAACTGAGATTAGTGATTTTAATATTTCCATTACCTATTTTTTTAATTTCCATTGAAAGGGGTATATCAAGATCACCTTTATTGTCTAGTTTTATAATATTAT
>NZ_JAWRXV010000195.1:0-770 GCF_046534875.1 Paraburkholderia sp. SIMBA_054
TTGAAAAGGAAGTAGCTGCGAAGGGCGATACCAACGCCCTTGATCGTGCTTGGTGCCAGTCCGCGCGTACGACGCAGGACGAAGTTCTCGATATCTGACGGACAAAGATTCGCAATACGAATCAGACCGGATCCGAAACGATCGACGAGAAACTCCGTCACATCTCGTCTTCGCACGTAGCGGGAACTCTCGGAGAGTCCACGAACTTCAGACATGTGCCGATCGAAATCCGCGACCTCTCTGCTTATCGCAGTCGATACAGACGATATCGGCTCTGCACGCGCGATGCCCCGCATCTCGATAAATAGCTTCAGTGCAGCGTGAATACTGGTTCTTGATCGCTCGCATTTGGGGGCACAATGGCAATGGAGCAGATGAACGAAGAGAAACCTGTCAATCAATGCATCGTCGACTTCTCGAAGGCCGATTCCCTGTTCCGAAATCCAGTGCGCGAAATGCGCGAGACCGCGGTAATAACGCTCGATTGTGTTATGCGAATATCCACGTTTGGTTAGATATCGGCGGTATGAGGCCGCGTGAGCTTCCATGCCATACTGGACAAGCCATCGTTGAGCTAGGATATGTCCGGGTCTGGGGCGTGAGTGTGTGAGCATGGTGACCCTCCTCGATACACTAAGACAACGTGAGGAAAGTACTCCATATTATGGAAGGTTGCAGTGCGCGCTTCAGGTATCCTAGCCCTGAAAACAAGAGCTATTGTCCACACTCGGGTGATCACCTTCGATAACCGAAAAGTGTCGATAGCGGCG
>NZ_JAWRXV010001141.1:0-257 GCF_046534875.1 Paraburkholderia sp. SIMBA_054
CAGACCAACCACTGACGTGACGCCCGCTTCCGTCAGGCGACTTAGCGCCACTTCCGGCGTGCGCGTCGTGGGACCTGCTTCGCCGCCACCGCCAATCAAATGGACGTGTTGATCAATAAAACCTGGGCAGAGGATCTGCCCACTGAGATCGACAACCGTGCAGTTCGGTACAATGTCAGAAGGGATATTGCTGGCAACGGCGATAATTTTGCCGTTAGCGACGAGGACATCGCAAATTCCCCGATCTTCCGGCGCAT
>NZ_JAWRXV010001142.1:0-257 GCF_046534875.1 Paraburkholderia sp. SIMBA_054
CGAGGCACCACCTCACTGCGCCATGGTGAACGCGCCAGCTCCTGCCGGTTCCAGTCGTAGGCCATGCAAATCTCCTGAGTACCGATTGAAGTCTAACCGAGCATTGGGCCAGGCTGAATTGCTCTCCTACCCCCCAATAACTTGGCCTAATCCCCTACCCTGGCTGATGTCCGCTACCGGCAAAAAAGCTCGCTCACGACCGTCACCAACCGCCTGCCAGTTCCATGCGTAATCCGATCAGCTGCCAGGTGTTGTGG
>NZ_JAWRXV010001143.1:0-257 GCF_046534875.1 Paraburkholderia sp. SIMBA_054
TCTCGGGCTCGACTGGTCTTTCGATGGTTCGACGATCAACATCACGCGCTTTGTGACCCGCATGTATCAGATCGCAGCCATCCCGGGCAAGGTCTCCATCAAGTCTACGATGTCCAAGGGCATGGAAACGTCCACGGGCAATCAGGCGAACGGCAGCAGTGGTGGCGGAAGCGGTGACACGGGGTCTTTTTCCGCTCTGACTTCGACTGGCCGCCAGGGTGAGTTTGACCAGATCCAGTCGATTACGGATGCACTGA
>NZ_JAWRXV010001144.1:0-257 GCF_046534875.1 Paraburkholderia sp. SIMBA_054
GGTGCGAGCGGCGCCTCGCTCTATCCACGGATGTCCTACCGACACACGCAGCGATTCAATATGCTCCTCGATAGCCGCTGTCGCCTTCTATTTCCCACCGTCAAACAGGATATGCCGCACCCGATCTGGCTCGCCGAATGCCACCATAGGGCATCACAAGCCGGAGCGCTCAAAACCCTGCAGGACGTCTGCATGCCAACTAAATGCAGCTATATACCGGCCGATGTCGGCTCGTTGATTTTGAGAAACTCCCGCCC
>NZ_JAWRXV010000196.1:0-742 GCF_046534875.1 Paraburkholderia sp. SIMBA_054
GTCGTCGTCAGCTTGTGCAAAGCATCCTTGCGGACGTTTGCGATACGCAAGTGCAGCCGGGCAAGCTTGGCTTTCGCTTTGGCCCGGTTTGCACTTCCCTTCTTTTTGCGCGCGAGCGATCGCGACAGGCGCACGATGCGCTTGTGCTCGGCGCGGTGCGGCTTCAACGCGGGCTCGGTCGTGCCATCAGTGAAGGTCGCGAGCGTCGTAACGCCGAGATCGACGCCGACGGCGCCACGGTCCTGCTTCGCAGTCAAGCGGTCTTCCGTCTCGACGGCCAGCGCGACATACCAACCATCGGCCATGCGGCTCACCGTCGCCGACTTGACACGGCCCGCAAAGCGCAACGCCTCGCGCATGCGAACGACGCCACAGCGCGGCAGCTTGACTGCCTTGCCGGTCACCTCGACTGCGTGGCTCGTCGCATCCGCCGGCCCGTTGTCGGCACGGAACGAATCGCGGATGCCCTTACGCTTGAAGCGCGGGTAGCCGGGCTTCTGGCCGAGCTTCACGCGCCTGAAAAAGTGCTCGAACGCGAGTCCGACGTTCTTGATCGCGGTCTGAGGTGCGCATTTCGTCACCTCAGCCATCCAGGGGAATTCGGCCGCCTTGATCGCGTTCAGTTGTTTGCGGAGCGCCGCCTCATTCGGCTTGCCGCCGGCCTCATACTGCCGCTTCCATTCCGCCAACGCCCAGTTATAGGCGAACCGGGACACGCCACAGGCGCGTGCGAAATACACGC
>NZ_JAWRXV010001145.1:0-257 GCF_046534875.1 Paraburkholderia sp. SIMBA_054
GTTGCGCGCCACTCGACGAGTGTCGAGTAACTGTTGATGAACCACGAGAACGAATCGCTGACGGTGCCGAACGCGCTCGAAATCTGCATCAGCACGCCGAACGTGAAGGCGCCCGCGAAGTAACGCGGCGCAGCCACGACGAGCGGGAAAATAATTGCGATTTGGCCATAGAAGCTCAGCACGAAAGTCAATCGCTTCGTGTACTTCATGACCTGCCACCAGTTGTCGCGAATCCGGCCGAACAGCGAATGCGCGTT
>NZ_JAWRXV010001146.1:0-257 GCF_046534875.1 Paraburkholderia sp. SIMBA_054
GGATGGCAACGTCGAGTACTTATGAAGCGGTGCCGGTTCGCTACGTGCGGGACGGCGAGGCGGCGAGGCGGCCAAGCGGCACCGGACACGCCGACGCGATTACCTTGCTCTCGAAGCCGCGTTGGACGGACTCAGCTGCGCCGCCGCCGCGAACATCTGCGTGAACTGATCCAACGCGGGCAGCGTATCGCGGCCGCTGCGCGTGATCCGATAGAACGAAAATTCGACTTCCGGCCGGATCACGTCGATGCGTACCT
>NZ_JAWRXV010001147.1:0-257 GCF_046534875.1 Paraburkholderia sp. SIMBA_054
TGCTGATCGAACGGATGACGATCGCCGGGCAGTAAGCGGTTTTCCAGCGTTGTAGCGGTACAGACGAAAACGCCACGCAAGTTTGCGTGGCGTTCTGCTTTTTCGGCGTGCTTCGTTCCGCTTTTGTCAGCGCGCTTCACTGCGCTCGGGCGCCTTACGTCACCGGCTTTTGCGCTTGTATGTGACGAACGCGTAATCGAAATCGTTCGGTGCATGCGCGCGATGCGTTTCGTGTGCGACTTCTTCCCACTCGTTCG
>NZ_JAWRXV010000197.1:0-711 GCF_046534875.1 Paraburkholderia sp. SIMBA_054
TGGGCGAAGGAGAGCGCGGTGGGCAACGCGCAGCGTTGTCCACGGTAAGCTTTCCGGTGCGCCGCAGGCGCATCGTCCACAAATCCACAGCCTTGGTTTTGTGTCGGTTTGGCAAGGCTCGTGCAGCCTGATGACACCTTGGGTTTGCAGCCCGCAGGATAGCGAATGGCGCACGAGCTGAGCCGCTCATCAACAGCCCGAACAGTTGTTTGAAAAAAGTTCGCATGTACAAGGAGGGGTAGTGACGAGCTTGCCAGATCCGAAACCGATTACCGTTGGCATTGACGTTTCCAAGGCTACGCTGGATGTGGCGATTGGCGTCAAGGCAACGCCGCTGAGTGTCTCCAACACGACGGATGGCTTCGATACCTTGCTTGAGGAACTGGCGCGCCACCGGGTTGCGCTGATCGTGCTCGAAGCGACAGGCGGGCTGGAAATGGCAGTAGCTTGCGTATTGCAGGCCGCCGGATACGCCGTGGCAGTGATCAATCCACGGCAGGCGCGAGACTTTGCTCGTGCGATGGGGCAACTTGCGAAGACTGATCGCATCGATGCTCGCATTCTCGCCCAGCTCGGCGAAGTGATCGAACGTCATCCCGAGCGCGAGAAATTCGTCAAGACCTTGCCGACCATCGAACAGCAAGCGCTGGCGGCGCTCGTTGCGCGGCGTCGGCAGTTGATCACGATGCTCGTCTCCGAGGGCAACCGGCT
>NZ_JAWRXV010001148.1:0-257 GCF_046534875.1 Paraburkholderia sp. SIMBA_054
TAATCAAAAATGCTTTTGGAACTGGTGAAAGGTTCCAATAACTAATTCCCGCAAGAGCCAATCCAAAAACTATTATGAGAGATAGAAGCATTCTTTTTTCCATACTCCTTTAGGTTTTGTTATTTTCATTATAAATTTATCTCCGTTCCTTATTTAGTTATTACTTTGACTTACCTCTTAATAAAAAGAGTATAACAAACTTATCAAAAAACAATTAGAACTATTTTTAGATAAATTTGTGTCAAAAGCTAAAATAG
>NZ_JAWRXV010001149.1:0-257 GCF_046534875.1 Paraburkholderia sp. SIMBA_054
CTCGAAGGCGCGGAACTGTACCGCACGGAAGCGAAAAACGAAGAGACGATGCGCAAGTTCAGTCACGGCACGCCGAACGACTGGATGGAACGCAACGTCTACACGAAGTACCCGATTCTCGGCGTCAGCCTGATGATGGTGCTGAACGTCGCGCTGTTCGGCGTGGTCGGCCTGACCATCTGGGCGGTGCAAATGGTGTGGATTCCCTTCTGGGCAGCCGGCGTGGTGAACGGTCTCGCGCACTTCTGGGGTTATCG
>NZ_JAWRXV010001150.1:0-257 GCF_046534875.1 Paraburkholderia sp. SIMBA_054
GCAATCAACCCGACAGACATCAGCCGCGGGTGTTCATGGCCCTGAGCGACAACCAGAATGTTGTTTTCGACGTCTTTGTCCACCACATACCACGGTTCTTCGGTACCTTCTTTGGTGCCACCGATACCCAGACCTTTACGCTGACCGAGAGTGTGATACATCAGCCCCTGGTGCTCACCAATTTCATCGCCATCGACGGTAATGATTTTGCCCGGTTGCGCCGGGAGATAACGGCCCAGGAACTCGCGGAATTTACG
>NZ_JAWRXV010001151.1:0-257 GCF_046534875.1 Paraburkholderia sp. SIMBA_054
GATGTCGTTAGACATGACGATCCTCCGGTGGGTGGGCGCGTAACGTCTCGTAGCGGCTCACGTCAGCCGCGGGCTCTTCCTTGAGCTGGAGTTTCGTA
This sequence comes from Paraburkholderia sp. SIMBA_054, assembly GCF_046534875.1. Taxonomy (NCBI): domain Bacteria; kingdom Pseudomonadati; phylum Pseudomonadota; class Betaproteobacteria; order Burkholderiales; family Burkholderiaceae; genus Paraburkholderia; species Paraburkholderia sp. SIMBA_054. The sequence goes on from NZ_JAWRXV010001151.1 coordinate 99, forward strand.
TCGGCGAGGCTGGCACTCGTGACGGGCGCCTTCAGCCGGCTCAGCACGTTCAGGACGTGCTCGCCACTTGGACGTCCCGAATCCAACGCAGCCTGCACAGCGAGCAGCACGGCATCGAGTCCATGTTCACGTACTGCGGCAAGCACCTGTGTCATGACG
>NZ_JAWRXV010001152.1:0-257 GCF_046534875.1 Paraburkholderia sp. SIMBA_054
TTGTTCCAACACCTGCAAGAGCAAGAAGGATCGCGCGGCTTGACGAGACTTTGAGGCCAACAGCGCGCGCTGTCACATCGCCCAACGGAAAGAGGTCGAGTGGGCGCCTGAAAAGAAGAGCCGCAAGCAGAACGATAATCGCGCAGATGCAAACCAAGGTCGCGTCATTCCAGCCGATATTGCCCATGGAACCGGAAAACCAGTTCAGGAGGCCAGCTACACGCGGATTGCCGCTGGCAAGAAGCAGGATCATCAGC
>NZ_JAWRXV010001153.1:0-257 GCF_046534875.1 Paraburkholderia sp. SIMBA_054
GGGACATTATGTTGCCGCATTGCATAGGGTTTCGAGAGCGAGCGCTGCTTAAAAAAATAAAAAACTCATATATGGAATGCGGTCGATAAAGGCCGATGTTGCCGTCTTGTCTTTCATTAGAGCGATGTTGCCGCGGCAGCTGCACGACCTGCCGTGCGTCCGGAAAAGATGCAGCCGCCGAGGAATGTGCCTTCAAGTGCATTGTACCCATGATAACCGCCACCGCCGAAGCCTGCAGCTTCGCCTGCAGCGTATAG
>NZ_JAWRXV010001154.1:0-257 GCF_046534875.1 Paraburkholderia sp. SIMBA_054
ATTACGCTCGCCTCGCTCGGGCTTGGCTGGATCGGCGAGCCCGCGTTCGCGGAATTGCTGACGCCGCTCTTCAGCATCGCCGGTGTGCAGTCCGAGCAGTTGATTCACGGCATTTCGCTGTTCTTCGCGTTTTCGTGCATTTCGTTTCGGCATAGCGTGGTCGGCGAACTCGCGCCGAAGTCGCTCGCAATTCGCGAAGCGGAAAAGGTCTCGCTATGGGCCGCCACGCCGCTGTACGGTTTTTATTGGGCGATGTA
>NZ_JAWRXV010001155.1:0-257 GCF_046534875.1 Paraburkholderia sp. SIMBA_054
GTAATTATAATAAGCCGCATGCGCTCCTTGCAGCAGAATCGATACCAAGAGAACCGTCAAAAACCCTTTCGATTTCAACAATTCTGCCGTGGCGCTCGGCCCTTTCTGTGTTCTCGGTACGGGCTTTGATTGCAGCGGGACCGGGGAAGCGAGCGATTGGGCGACCGCCATGGACAGCAAGCCCGCGAGCATAATCCACAAAATCGCCTGCTCCTGCCAAACGGCGGTAGCTGCCCCGACAATCAGCAAAGCGATCG
>NZ_JAWRXV010001156.1:0-256 GCF_046534875.1 Paraburkholderia sp. SIMBA_054
GTCGATCCGCCTTTCCTGTCTTGCGTGTTCATTCGTATCTCCCTGAAATATGTGAGGAATTGCGTCGCTGCCATCGATATCCGGTCACACGATCCGCATCAACATCCAGCAATGAGCGTTCCGCATCGGCGGCGCCGAGGTGGGGCGCTCGTCCGCGCGGCACGCGAAGGCACGCGATTGCCTGATGCGTCGTGAACCTGCCGATGTGACGGCACGCTCCCTGCTGCGGTCTCATGGGAACCTTCTCGCTTGTTGG
>NZ_JAWRXV010000198.1:0-685 GCF_046534875.1 Paraburkholderia sp. SIMBA_054
CTACCGCATCGCTGGGCACCTGCCGCGACTTGATTGACGGCAATTTACGCCCAGGGATGCCTTTGCCGGGCGCTTACGGCCATAGGTGTCCACCTCCAGTTGGTGGACACCTATGCTCCTCGCTCCTGCGGCTTACTGCCAGACGTCAAAGATGGATCGCTTACGTTCAGCTTGCCGCCCTGGAGGCGCCCGCGCAAGAAGTGCAGTTCGGCCTGTGCCATCGTTCCTTTGAGACCAAGAAGCAGGCCGTCGTTGAAGTCGCCCGGGTCGTAGCAACCATCGGCATCGATCACGAGGGTGTGGGTGAGTGCACACAGTTCGAGCAACCGATGCCAGTCCAGGTTCGAGCGTGCAAGGCGCGACACTTCCAGTGCAAACACTGCACCCACTTGCCCCATCGAGACATCCGCCACCAGCGTCTTGAAGTCCTCGCGGCCCTTCATCTGCGCGCCTGACTGACCGAGGTCCCGATCCAGGGTGCGGATCGCCGTCTCGGTCCACCCCAATGCCAGCGCCTTGTCCTTCAACGCGTATTGGCGCTCGGTGCTCTCCTGATGGTGCCGCACCTGGGCCAGCGTCGACTGCCGGTAATTCCGAGATCGGAATTACCGCCATAATTCCGTGTAAAAAAATATGGCCGAGCATTTATTGATGATGTAATAAAAGTGCTTGTTTGTAAGTGCCG